>JBFEXY010000199.1:0-4878 GCA_041562415.1 Woeseiaceae bacterium | reverse complement strand
CGTGAAAACAAGAGTCCGCTCCTGCCCGCAGGTTGCCAGCCTTCCGGGCCGTTATGGGTCGTGTATTGCGAGAATAGGACGGTTTCGTAACAATTCTGTAAAAAACGCGCGTCAGAATTCCCCACCAGCAGCAGTACGCAATCATTGCCGCATGCTGTCGATATGAGAGACAGAAGGCCCCGTTCGGTTCCCGAGTCGCTCACGACCTTTCCCGGAGTAGCAAATGAAAAGATTATTGTTTCCGACGCTGGCCATTGGTCTGCTGGCCTCTCCTGCCTCGTTTGGTGCCGTGAGTGATGAGGAGATCGAAGAATTGCGTGAGCAGCTCGCATTGGTGTCGCAGAGGCTGGAAGAGCTTGCCGCCGAAAATGCGGAACTTCGGCGTGCGCAGAACGAATCGGCGACGGCCATCGCGGACGTTAAGACTACCGTTGCCCAGGCTGCGCCCGTGGCAACTGACAACTGGTCAGATCGGATCCGCCTCGACGGCGATTTTCGCTACCGTTATGAGCGAATCGATCCGGAGGGCAGTGATACACGACGGCGTAACCGAATTCGCGCGCGGGTGAATGTTAAAGCCGACGTATCCGACGACATCGAGGTGGGGTTCGGGCTTGCGACCGGTGGTGACGACCCCGTTTCGACGAACCAGACGCTGGGCGGTGGCGGATCATCGAAAGACGTGTCCCTCAATCTTGCTTACGCCGATTGGGAAGTCATGGACGGGCTGCATCTGATCGGCGGCAAATTCAAGAACCCGCTGTATCGTGCAGGCAAACAGGCCTTGATGTGGGACGGCGACTGGACGCCGGAAGGCATCGCGATGAACTACAAACGCGACTGGTACTTCGTCAATGCCATCGGCACGTTCCTGGAGAGCGACAGCCGCAGAGGCAATGATGCGTTCAGCTGGGGCGCGCAGTTCGGAGCGACCGGCGAGTTTGCCGGCGCCAGGCTGACCGGCGGCGTGGCGTATTACTCGATTCCGACGCAGGGCGACACTACGACTTTCGGTGATCCGTCGGATCCAGGCGATTTCTTCGGCAACACAGCCGTGCAGGCAGACGGCCAGCCTTGCGGGACCGTTGGTGGCGAAGTCTGCTTGTATCGCTATGATTATCTGCTCACGCAAGTTTTTGCCGAAGCCGCATTCGAACTGGGTGGATGGCCGGCCGTGGTGTTCGCCGACTTCGTCAATAACAGCGATGCTGCTGATAACGATACGGGCTGGACGCTGGGCACGCGCCTGGGCCAGGCCAAGAACAGGGGCCAGTGGCAGTTCTCCTACCTGTACGCCGACAAGGAAGCCGATGCCATGCTGGGCCTGTTGACGGACTCCGATTTTGCCGGCGGGGGCACCGATAACAACGGCCATTTCTTCAAGGTCGACTACGGCATGAGCAAGAACTGGACGATTGGCGCTCAGTACTTCATTAATGAGACCGGCGTAAGCTCGGGCGACAAACGCGACTACAATCGACTGATGCTCGATGCGCAATGGAAATGGAAGTGACGCCATCGCCATTAATTCGGTTGAAACCTTGACGTAAGGTTCAATTTACAGTGACATAGAGTTCGCTCGGGCTCGCGTGGATACCTCATGGAAGCTTCCAAATTTACCGATCACATCTCGCGGCGATTCAACAAGGACATCGAGGACCTTCGCAATACCGTTCTCAGCATGGGTGGCCTGGTAGAGACCCAGCTGTCGAAAGCGATTGCGGCTATCGTCAGTGGTGATAGCGAACTCGGACTCCAGGTCGCGAACGACGACTACAAGGTCAACAACCTCGAGGTCGAGATCGACGAGGAATGCAGCCGCATCCTGGCGACGCGCGCCCCGGCGGCGGGGGATCTGCGGCTGATTGTCGCGATCATCAAGACCATAACCGACCTCGAACGCATAGGTGACGAAGCGGAGAAGATCGGGTTTCTCGCCTCCAAGCTGGCCGGCATGGACCGGCCGGCCGATTCGTATCGCGAGCTCAAGAACCTTGGCAGCCACGTATCGCATATGTTGCGCGACGCAATGAATGCGTTTGCACGTCTCGACGTGGCGGAGGCCCTGGACGTCGTCAAGGAAGACGAACTCGTTGACGACGAATACGACGCGATCACCCGACAGGGCATCACGTTCATGATGGAAGACCCACGCAGCATAAAGCGTGTGATGAACGTTACCTGGGCTGCTCGCTCGCTTGAGCGAATTGGCGACCACGCGAAAAACATCTGCGAGTATGTCATCTACATGGTGGAGGGCAGGGATGTCCGTCACACCGACATAGCGGAAAGCCTTGTCGACGAGTAATAGCGGATGATACTGGACAGGCTGCCGTCGCGGCGCGTACTCAACTTTGCAGGCTTCGCGGTTTGTTGCGGGCTAATGGGGTTTGCACTTTTCGCCCAGCACGTGTTGTTACTCGATCCATGCCCGTTGTGTGTGTTCCAGCGCGTTGCCGTGATATCGATCGGCATCATTTTCCTTGTCGCGGCGCTGCACGATCCGGCGGGGGCGGCGCGCATCGTTTACGCCGCACTGCTTGGCGCGGCGGCGCTGGCAGGTGGAGCGGTTGCGGGCCGGCACGCCTGGCTGCAGCAACTACCACCGGACAAGGTGCCGTCGTGCGGCCCCGGTCTCGATTACATGCTCGAGACCCTGCCGTTCACAGAGGTGCTGAGCAAGGTCTTCACGGGTTCGGGGGAGTGCGCCGAGATCGTCTGGCAGTTTCTCGGACTATCCATGCCCGCGTGGGTCCTCGTCTGGATGATCGGGTTCGGTATCGGCGGTGTCTGGAACAATCTCAGGCGCGGCTAGCACCACCCAGCATTAACTCCAGTATGCGCTGATACATCGCCGAAAGCGCACCGACGTCTTCCATTCTGACGTGTTCGTCGACCTTGTGTATCGACGTGCTAACCGGTCCCAGTTCGACCACATCGGCGCCGGCCGGAGAAATGAAGCGGCCATCTGAAGTACCACCACCGGTCGAGAGCTCGGGCGCCTGGCCAATATGTTCTTCGACCGCCCGGGAGACAGCGTTGATCAGGCGCCCCGGCTCAGTAAGAAAGGGTTCGCCGGAGAGGTGCCAGCGGAGTTCGTAATCGATCTCGTGGGCGTCGAGGATCGCGTGCACGCGCTCCTTCAGCCTGTGATGGTCCCACTCGGTCGAATAACGGAAATTGAACCTCGCGGAGAGCTGCGCGGGCGTGACGTTCGGCGCGCCGATGCCGCTCTGGATATTCACCACCTGGAAGCTCGTCGGGGGAAAGAACTCGTTTCCCTCGTCCCACACGATCCCGTGCAATTCGGCGAGTACTGGCGCAAATCTGCGAATCGGGTTATCTGCGAGATGCGGATACGCAACGTGTCCCTGTATTCCGCGCACCTCGAGCATTCCGCTCAGAGACCCTCTCCGGCCGATGCGAACGACATCGCCCAGTTTGGTATGGCTCGATGGCTCGCCGATAACGCACCAGTCGATTCGTTCGCCGCGGTCCGTCAGCGCCTCTATCACCTTGAGGGTTCCGTCTCGAGCGCGTCCTTCCTCGTCGCTGGTAATCAGGAAAGCGATGCTTCCCGGGTGGTCGGGGTATGTGCCCAGGAATCTCTCGACCGCCACGACCATTGCAGCAAGACCACTTTTCATATCGGCCGAGCCGCGGCCGTAAACGTGCTCGCCGCGGATGTCGGGCTCAAATGGATCCGACTTCCAGTCGCCGACATCGCCTGGCGGCACTACATCCGTGTGCCCGGCAAAACAGAATATCGGCGATGCCGTGCCGCGCCGCGCCCACAGGTTCGTAACGTCCCCGAACACCATCGTTTCGCAGTCGAATCCGAGATGCGCCAGTCGCGAAGCGATAACTTCCTGGCAGCCGGCATCGTCTGGCGTTACAGAGCGGCGCCGAATGAGGTCAAAAAGGAGACTTAGTGCGGGATCTTGCAAGCGGTCTGCCCCAGGTCCTGATAATCATTCAAGAAACTACTTGTAGTAACCTGAAAATAAAAGAAAAAACGGGAATCTAGCGGTCATATTGTAGCCGTATTCGTGGGCCGTTTTGCAACAATTCGGTAACAATTCGCCGCTAAGCTTTGCGCCACGACGCCCAAGAACCCGGAGAATCGATTGTGGCAAAGAGAAGCACAGCAAAGGTACTGCTGGCAAGCGCACTGATTTCGTTAACGATCGGCGGCACTGTGGCCGCCCAGTCGGGGCGCGATTACGTGTACGTGGTTGGTTCATCCACGGTATACCCGTTTTCGACCGTAGTCGCCGAACGCTTCGGCCGGAGTTCCGAATTCAAGACGCCGAAAGTGGAGTCCACCGGCTCGGGCGGCGGATTGAAGCTGTTCTGTGACGGTGTGGGTGTCGACTATCCGGATGTCACGAATTCATCGCGCGCGATCAAGCAGTCAGAAGTCGAGACCTGCGCGGCGAATGGCGTAACTGACATTATAGAAGTAAAGATTGGCTACGACGGTATCGTGCTCGCGAATGCGCTTCGCGCGCCTGAAATATCGCTGACGCGTGCCGACCTGTTCCGCGCGCTCGCGAAGGAAGTGCCCGGTGAGGCCCAAGGCGAACTGATCGAGAATCCCTACCAGACCTGGGCCGATGTGAATCCGGCGTTGCCGGCGACCCGGATCGAAGTGCTCGGGCCGCCGCCGACCTCCGGTACGCGCGACGCGTTCGTCGAACTGGCGATGGAAGGGGGCTGCAAGACATTGCCCTGGATCAAAGAGCTGAAGGGCACTGACAAGAACCGTTACAAGGCGATTTGCCATACGATTCGCGAAGATGGCGCGTTCGTGGAAGCGGGTGAGAACGACAACCTGATTGTGCAGAAGCTCGAAGCCAATCCCGACGCTTTCGGAAT
>JBFEXY010000198.1:0-4899 GCA_041562415.1 Woeseiaceae bacterium | reverse complement strand
CGGACTTCGCGGCCGAGGTTCGCGAGCGCACAGGGGGCATCCCGGTGGGTTTCAAGCTGTCGGCGCAGCATATAGAGAAGGACATTGACGCGGCGCTCGAAATCGGTGTCGACTACATCATCCTCGACGGCCGCGGCGGAGGCACCGGCGCTGCGCCGCTAATTTTCCGGGACAATATCTCCGTGCCGACTATCCCGGCGCTCGCGAGGGCGCGGAAGCATCTCGATTCCTGCGATGCGGCCGGCGTAACGCTCGTGATCACCGGGGGGCTGCGGCACCCGGCCGACTTCGCCAAGGCCATGGCGCTCGGCGCTGACGCGGTGGCGGTGTCGAACGCAGCCATCCAGGCGATCGGTTGCCTGGGCATGCGCGCCTGCCACACCAACAACTGCCCTGTAGGTATCGCGACACAGAAGGAACACCTGCGCGCACGCCTGCCGGTCGACATCGCCGCCGAGCGCCTTGCGCGTTTCCTCGGTGCTTCGGTCGAACTGATGAGCGTACTGGCGAGAGCTGCAGGGCACGATCACCTGGGCAGGTTTTGCAAGGACGACCTCACGACGTTCAGTGCCGACATGGCGCGACTGACCGGCATTGGCTACGGGGGAATATCCCCGCCTTAAGCGTTCGCTGGCGCACTCCTAAAGCACGGTAAACACTTATATTTCGCTTGCAATTCCGGCGCTACGATTTCGCGGCCGACCGGGTACTGGTTCCCGGAAAAGAGGTGGAAAATACATGGACCTTACCGCTCAGTGGATAGGCGTCGCCGCGATAGCCGTCTTTGTCCTGGCTTATGCGCTTGTCATCACCGAGGAGTACACCAGTCTTCGCAAGTCAAAAGCGGTGATTCTCGCGGCCGGCATCATCTGGGCAATGATCGGCTACCGGTATGCGCAGGGCGGGATGGTGCACGAGGCCGAGGAGGCGGTGGAGGAATTCGTACTCGAATTTGCCCAACTGTTCCTCTTCCTGCTGACGGCGATGACCTACGTAAATTCGATGAGCGAGCGCAATATATTCAATGCGCTGCGCGACTGGCTCGTGCGCCGCAAGCTGACGTATCGGGCGCTGTTCTGGATCACGGGGTCCCTCGCTTTCCTGCTCTCGCCCCTGATCGACAACCTGACCACGGCCCTCGTTATGTGTGCGGTGGTGCTCGCCGTCGGTAAAGGCAATTCCCGTTTCATCAGTATGGCCTGCGTCAACATCGTTGTCGGTGCGAACGCAGGCGGCGCCTTCAGTCCGTTCGGCGACATTACCACGCTGATGGTATGGCAGCGCGGCATCGTGGAGTTCCAGACGTTTTTCCTGCTGCTGGTACCGTCGCTGGTCAACTTCCTGCTGCCCGCGTTCATAATGTCCTTCGCCCTGCCCAGGGAGCATGCGACCGGGAGCGCGGAGAGGACGCGGATGAAACGTGGTGCGAAGCGGATCATGTTTCTCTTCGCCTGTACGATTACGACGGCCGTGTCATTTCACAACTTCCTGAACCTGCCGGCCTTTCTCGGCATGATGACCGGTCTGGCTTATCTCAAGTTCTTCGGCTACTACCTGCGCAAGACGCACATCGCGGTGCCAACCGACGACCCACAATACGGAGAAGCCGGTGACGTCGTGCCGTTTGACAGCTTCCGCGAGGTCGAGCGGGTCGAATGGGATACCTTGTTGTTCTTCTTCGGCGTCATCATGTGCGTCGGCGGCCTGAGCTTTATCGGTTACCTGGAGCACGTGTCGGCCTACATTTACGGCGAACTGGGACCGACGACGGCGAATGTGCTGGTGGGTGTGATGTCGGCCATCGTCGACAACATCCCGATCATGGTGGCGGTCCTCGAAATGCACCCCACCATGGACACACAGCAGTGGCTGCTGGTTACGCTCACGGCTGGCGTCGGCGGCAGCATGTTATCCATCGGCTCCGCGGCTGGCGTCGCTCTGATGGGGCAGGCGCGGGGCGAATACACATTCTTCCGCCACCTGAAATGGACGCCGGTCATCGCACTCGGTTACGCCGCGAGCATCTGGGTCCACATGCTGATCAACAAGGGCATCTGAATACTGCCACTACTCCGGCAGCGTAATCACGCGGGAATCGCCGCGATCGCGCGGGTCAGATGCCGGCGTCCAGTCGCCGTCCTTGCGCCACACGATCTGCACATCGCCGAACTCCCAGGGATGCGGTTCCGCGCGATAGCCCAGCTCGCCCAGCATCGAAATCGTTGATGCGGGCAGGGGGCGCGTGACGCTGTAGGTGACCAGGTCGGGCGGCAACAGCTGGTGATGGAAGCGC
Source organism: Woeseiaceae bacterium (assembly GCA_041562415.1). Classification (GTDB taxonomy): domain Bacteria; phylum Pseudomonadota; class Gammaproteobacteria; order Steroidobacterales; family Woeseiaceae; genus UBA1847. Next base: position 2,606 of record JBFEXY010000198.1, on the reverse strand, counting down.
GTCGCCGCCACCGCCTCGTACGGTGTCATGCCGTAGTCGAGCACGTTGACGATGGTCTGGAACACCGACGTGAATATCGTCGATCCTCCCGGCGTCCCGACTACCATTGCGACCTCGCCGTCTCGCAGCAGGATAGTCGGCGACATGGAGGACAACATGCGCTTGCCTGGCTGGATTTCGTTGGCGGTGTTGCCGACGACGCCGTATCTGTTCGGTACACCGGGCTTTACGCTGAAGTCGTCCATCTGGTTGTTCAACAGGAAGCCGGCGCCCTCGACGACAACGCCGCATCCGTATTCCCAGTTGAGCGTGTAGGTGTTCGAGACGGCGTTGCCCCACTGGTCGACGATGGAATAGTGCGTTGTGTCGGGGCTCTCCAGGCCCGGCTGAACCGCATCCAGTTGCGAGATCTCGTCCGGATTGACCTCGCGAGCGCGCCGGGCGATGTAGTCGTCGGCGATCAGCCGGTCGATCGGGTTGTCGACGTAATCGGGATCGCCCAGGTATTCGGCACGATCGGCGAAAACACGCTTTTCCATTTCAGCGACGAGATGGATGTACTGCGGTGAGTTGTGCGGTACCGAGGCGAAGGCATCGGCGAGCTTGTCCTTCATCTTGAGCAGCTGGATAACGGCAAAACCGCCCGAGCTTGGCGGCGGCGCCGCAAGAATCTCGTATTCACGCCATGCCGTCCGCAATGGCTCGCGCCAGACGGCACGATATCGTTCAAGGTCGTCGGCCGTGATCAGGCCATTGCTGCGTTCCATCTGCGCCACGATCAGGCTGGCCGTCTCGCCGCGGTAGAAATCATCGGGCCCAAGTTCCGCGATGCGCCGCAGTGTCTTGCCGAGTTCGGGCTGCCGGAACGGTCGCTCAGTGGTGATACTGCCGAAACTGGCGTAGAAGTTGGTCGCGTCGCCGAACCAATCCTTCTTCGAATGGACGTCGTCGACCAGCGCTTTCGCGGGCAGAAACCCTTCCTCCGCCAGTCTGACGGCCGGCATAACGAGATCTTTCCAGTCCAGCTCGCCGTAGCGCTGGTGGGCTTCCCACAGTCCGGCAACGGTGCCGGGCACGCCGGCAGCCTGTGCGCCGATCAGGCTGGCGTTTTCGATCACCTCGCCATGTTCGTCGAGATACATATCACGGTGCGCCGCGAGCGCCGCGGCTTCCCGGTAATCGAGGAACGCGGGCATGCCGTCCATGTAGATCATCATGAAGCCGCCGCCGCCGATATTGCCGGCGTCGATGAATGTCACCGCCATGGAGAAGCCGACGGCGACGGCCGCATCGACAGCGTTGCCGCCAGCCCGCAGTACCTCCTCGGCGACCTGGGCGCCATAGTTGTCGGGGATCGCAACCGCGGCGGTCCGCTCTACAGTCTCCGCCGTACCGGCCGGTGCCTGCTGGCCGGGTTCATTCGCCGGGCTGCAGCCGGCGAGCCAGAGAGACGCCGCCAGGAAGGCGGCTGTCATCCATCGTCTATAAGCAATCATGGATGCAGTGTACTACCGGACAAAAAAGCTGTGATCAGCCGAAGATCCACCAGCCCGTGTCGAGGTCGTCTTCGCAGCGCTGGAGCTGTGCGCCCCACTCGCGGGCACGATAGTCCACACGGCGGGCCGTATCCTTGAGCCAGCCTTTACGTTTGTAGGTGCCTCGTTTCCAACCTGTCGCTCCCTCGTGATAGGCGAGGTACTGGTTGTAGGGATCCCACTTGGAGATGCCGACAGCCCTGTGCGTATTGTTGGTGTACCAACCGACGAAATCGATGGCGTCGTCGAAGTCGTCGCGGTCGGCGAAGCGCCTGCCCGTGTCTTTCTTATAAGCCTTCCAGGTGCTTTCGAGTGCCTGTGCGTAACCGTAGGCATCGGACGGCCGTTTCCAGGGAATGAACCCCAGCAACTTCGTGCGCGGTGGCTTGGCGTCGAACTTGAACGTCGATTCCTGCCGAATGATCGACATCTGCACATGCGTCGGCGTGCCCCAGCGCTTTTCCGACTTCTTTGCGGCCTTGTACCAGCCGCGCTTCTCCTCGAAAATCGCGCAGATGTTCTCGACATTCTCGGGTGGCGTTGTGGCGCAGCTCGCAAGCAGCAGCAGGCAGGGCGTCACGAGTACGGCAAGGACCAGCAAGCCCCGCTTTTCCCCTATATTCCAGTATTTTCTCGAAAAGTCGTGCACGCTCTTGTTTAGATTAATAATAATTCTCCAAACAAGAGTATAGCGTGGTCATGGGAGAGCCGCGACCCGGCCGGCAATCAGAACTGCTCCTGTGAGCCCAACTTAAAATGAGCGCTCGCCGAGCGTCGCAGAAAGTGAGGCCAACGCAATGGTCGTCGGCCCGCTGTCGTCAGTTACAATAATAAGTCCATTGCGAGTGCAACCGGCGTTTCCGCAACGTCAATCAATTCGGCGAAAATTCCTTGATCAAGAGACTGGCTGTAGTACTCGTATTTCTCGCGCTCGTATTCGGCGGCGTGTTCGGATGGAAGTACCTGCAAACGCAGAAGCAGTCGACTGCCAATGCCGGTCCGCCCCCGGCGGTGGTGTCCACCCGACATGTCACGAGCGAGCGCTGGCAGCCAACGCTGGAGGCGGTCGGT
>JBFEXY010000197.1:0-4904 GCA_041562415.1 Woeseiaceae bacterium | reverse complement strand
CTCGATCGTGCCGGCTGGCCGGAGATCGTCGGCAATATCGGCGGCGATGATACCGTCTTCGTGGCCACCGACTCCGCAAACCACCAGAAGATTCTCGCCGCCAGGCTGGAACGCATCGTCGCGCGCTGATACGCGCCCCCCCGGAGCATACTCGTGAGCAAAGACCAGACACCCATCATTCTTGCGTTTTCAGGCGGCCTCGATACGTCGTTCTGCGTACCCTGGCTCAAGGAGACGTACGGCCGCGAGGTCGTTACCGCGACGGTCGACACCGGCGGCATCGACAAGGCGGCCGCGGCCGAGCTCGAGGAGCGCGCCCACGCGCTCGGTGCCGTGGAACATGTGCTCATCGACGCCCGGCGGGATTTTTTCGATACGGTCATACGCTACCTGATCGCGGGCAACGTGCTGAGAGGCAATGCTTACCCGCTTTGCGTCGGCGCGGAGCGAGGTCTTCAGGCCTCCCGGCTCGCGGCCATCGCGAACGAACGCGGGGCAAGCACCGTCGCTCACGGCTGTACGGCCGCCGGCAACGACCAGGTTCGTTTCGAAGTTGCGCTGCGCACGCTGAGTCCCGGTCTCGAGGTACTCGCGCCCGTGCGCGACAACAGCTGGGTGCGGGACGAGCAACTCGCGTATCTCGAGAAACACGGGCTGCCGCTGCCGGCACAAGGTTCCGCCTATTCCATCAATCGCGGCCTGTGGGGCATCACCATAGGCGGGCGGGAGACACTGACCTCGCAGAACTCGATCCCGGAAGACGCCTGGGTGTTGTCCGCAAGCGCGTTCAGTGAGCCCCTGGAACCGAGCCGGCACACGCTCGAATTCGAGAACGGAGTCCCGGTTGCGCTGGACGGCGAGACACTCTCGCCCGTCGCGTTGATCGAGGCGCTCGAAAAACTGGCCGGCCGCTACGGCATCGGCCGTGGCATCCATCTCGGCGACACCGTGCTCGGCACCAAGGGGCGCGTCGCGTTCGAAGCGCCCGCGGCCGTCACCCTGATTACGGCGCACCGGGAACTCGAAAAACTCGTGCTCAGCGCACAGCAAGCGCGGGTCAAGGACAGCATCGCCGCGCTGTACGGAGACCTGGTGCACGAAGGCAAGCAACTCGACCTGGTCTGCGGAGATATCGAGGCACTTCTCGAGTCCTCCCAACAGCGGGTCACTGGCTGCGTCATGTTTACGCTGCGTCCGGGTGCCCTGTTCATCGACGGTGTCGACTCGCCGCACTCCCTGCTCGCCGCAACGAAGGGCGTATACGGTGAATCAGCCGGCGAGTGGACGCCAGCGGACACGCTCGGCTACGCCCGGATCCTGTCACTAACGGGCTCGCTGCAAACACGCGCCGCGGGAGGCGAATCGTGAAATCCGTTTTCGTCGACAAGGTGGCTTCGGTCGCGCAGCACAGCAACCTTGGCAACAAGCTGAGACTGTCACCCGACATCCCTTGCGAGGAGGGTGTGCTGATCGCCGTTCGCGTCCTGAACAACAAGGCGCGCTACAACCAGCTCGAACTCACATCCGGGCGTATGGCCACCGTGACCCAGGGTGACATCGTCGTGGGCGCCCTGGGGCATCGCAAGGCGCTGCTCGGCTATTCAGGCCATCTGCCCACGGAACTCGACGTCGGCGACACGATCCAGATTCTCAATATCGGAGGCGTCCTCGGCGTTTGCGATTCGGCGAATCCGGACGTCGGGCCGCCGTTCGACTGCGAGGTCCTGGGCACGGTATTGCACTTCCCCTATCTCGGCGAGCGCATCGGCGTGCCTGCGCGCGCCGGCGCGCAGACGCTCGACCCGGATGCTCCGCTGGACACGCAGAGCGTCCCGGTGGTAGCCCTCGCCGGTACCTGCATGGATTCGGGAAAGACGGCCGCCGCCTGCGCTATTGTCAGCCGCTTGCGGCACCGCGGACTGCATGTTGCCGCCTGCAAGGCAACAGGCGTATCGTTGCGTCGCGACATTCTCGCAATGCAGGACGCTGGCGCCGCCGAGACGGCGATCTTCTCCGACCTCGGCATCGTGACGACAACCGCGGACAACGGACCGGCACTGACACGGGCCCTGCTGACCAACCTGGCCGCCGAAAAGCCGGACGTCATCGTGCTCGAACTCGGCGACGGCTTGCTCGGTGCGTACGGTGTGGAAGCCATTCTCTCCGATGAATCGATCCGCGACGCACTGACGGCGGTCGTTCTTTGCGCGAACGACCCGGTCGCGGCCTGGGGCGGCGCGAAAATACTGCGGGAGCAATTCGAGATCGAGCCGGCAGTCGTGACCGGTCCCGCGACCGATAACGCGGTCGGTATCGACCAGATCTCGGAGCGGCTGAAGCTGCCCGCGATCAACGCCCTGTCGAACGGCGTGGCGCTCGGCGACCACATTGCCGCCGTGCTTCGGGGAGACCGAAAATGAACTCCATACCCGCCGTCGTGCTCGGCGCCACCGGCTATGTCGGTGGCGAGTTGTTGCGGCTGGTCGCCGCGCACCCTCTCTTCGACCTCGTCGCCGCAGTATCCGAGAGCAGCGCCGGGCAGCCCATTTCGGGCACGTTTCCACACCTTGCCGCTGCCTGTGACGATACGCTTTTCGCGGCACACGATGCCTGGCTGGACAGAATCCCGGCAGGGTCGCCGCTAGCCCTGTTCTCTGCCGCACCTCACGGTGCGTCGGCGGCAATGATCGCGAACGTCCTGGAACAGGCAAATGACCGTGCCATCGACATCCGTGTTGTCGACGTATCGGCTGACTTTCGTTACCAGGACGCCTCCGCCTACGAAGCGGTATACGGTGCAACACATGGTGCGCCGCAACTCCTTGGAGATTTCGTTTGTGCGGTGCCTGAACATCTCGCCATGACGGACACGCAGCACGTAGCTCACCCCGGTTGTTTCGCGACCGCGATATTGCTGGCGGCGGTGCCGTTGCTGCAGTCCGGTCTCGTTGTGCCTGAATTGTTCGTCACCGGGATTACCGGCAGCACCGGATCGGGCCGTACGCCGCAGGCCGGCACGCATCACCCCGAACGCCATAGCAACCTCTATGCCTACAAGGCACTCGCGCACAGGCACGCGCCTGAAATCACGAACCTCGCAGAGGCCGCATCCGGCATCCGGGCCGGCGTGAACTTCGTTCCGCACTCCGGTCCTTTTGCACGCGGCATCTTCGCCAGTGTGCAGGCGAAGGCAGCTGACAGTGCTTCGGCCGATCGCGTACGCGAGGTCTTCGAATCGCTGTACGCAGACACGCCGTTCGTTCGCGTTGTCGATGGCTCGCCGAGACTCAAGAACGTCGTGGCCAGCAACATGGCCGAGGTGGGCATTGCGGTTTCCGGCGACACGGTCGTAGCGATGTCTGCCATCGACAATCTCGTCAAAGGTGCGGCAGGCGGGGCGATGCAGTGGATGAACCGCTTGTTCGGCCAGCCCGACACGGCGGGTCTGACCGGCATCCCGCCGGGCTGGACCTGAGGTGGAGCCGATGCAGGCAGACGCGCGGGCAAGAGAGGCGGCGACGACGATCCCTGTATACGGGCAGCTTCCCTTCGTGCCCGAGCATGCTGCAGGTTGCGAGATCATCACCGGCGGCGGCCGGCGCATACTCGACCTCTACGGCGGACATGCCGTCGCAGCCCTCGGATACGGTCACCCGCGGCTCGTGGCCGCTGTCAGGGAGCAGTCGGAAACCCTGCTGTTCCAAAGCAACGCGGTCGCGCTGGATGTCCGTGCACGAGCTGCTGAAAATCTCGTGTCCGTGACGCCGGAGTCCCTGCAGCGCGTGTTCTTCGTCAATTCGGGTGCCGAAGCGAACGAGAACGCGCTGCGCATGGCCTGCTCGGTGACGAAGCGCGGCAAGGTGCTTGCGGTCACCCATGGTTTCCACGGCCGCACTGCTGCTGCGGGCGCTGTCACCTGGAAGTCCGACAAGTGGTACGGCTTTCCGCAAAAGCCCTTCGAGGTCGATTTCATTCCGCGCAATGACTGTGCCGCCGCCGAGGCGATGATCGGCCCGGACATTGCAGCCGTTATTGTCGAGCCCGTCCAGGGTGTCGCCGGTGCGTTCGACCTCTCGGCCGATTTCCTGCACGCCCTGCGTGACTCGACCCGTCGACGCGGTGCCCTCCTGATCGCCGACGAGGTGCAAAGCGGCATGGGGCGTTGCGGGCACTACTTCGCGGTCCAGGCGTACGATGTCGAACCTGACCTGCTGACGAGCGCGAAGTCCCTTGGTGGAGGCGTCCCCTGCGCTGCCGTCCTCAGCCGCAGTGACATCGCAGAGCGGTTCGGTCCCGGCGATCTTGGTACCACGTTCGGCGGCGGGCCACTTGCAGCCGCCGCCATCAACGCAGTCATCGACGCTATCGAGGACGAAGGCCTGCTGGCAAACGTACGCGAGCGAGAAGCACAGATTCGGGACCGTTGCCTGGTGGGCCCGGTCGTCAGGATCCAGGGCAAGGGCCTCTTGCTCGGCCTCGTCTGCGATCGTCCGGCTACCGAGGTGCGCAACGCGCTGCTCGAACAGGACATCCTCACCGGCACCAGCGCGGACCCAAACGTAGTACGAATCCTCGCGCCACTTGTCATCACCGGCGAACACGTAGACCATCTCGCGCGGGCGCTTGCCTCCGTCCCGGGCGGTAATACCTGACACTTGCAAGGAAATTTGATGAAGACGTTTAACGACCTGGCCGAACTCAGTAACGAGGAAATCAGCGCTTTGCTCGAGCTGGCCACCCGCCTCGACAAGCACCCGGAGCCACAGGCGCTGCAGGGCAAGGTACTGTCGCTGCTGTTCCTGAGCCCTTCGCTGCGAACGCTCGCTTCGTTCCAGGCGGCGATGACCCGTCTCGGCGGCGGCTCTTTCGTGATCTCTCCCGACATGTCCATCCACGGCCTTGAG
>JBFEXY010000196.1:0-4933 GCA_041562415.1 Woeseiaceae bacterium | reverse complement strand
TATCTACCCGGCGGTTGATCCGCTCGATTCGACGTCACGTATCCTCGATCCGCTGGTCATCGGCCAGGAACACTATGACTGTGCCCGCGGCGTGCAGGCAGTGCTGCAGCGCTACAAGGAGCTGCAGGACATCATCGCGATCCTCGGCATGGACGAACTCTCCGAAGACGACAAGCTGCAGGTTAACCGCGCACGCAAGATCCAGCGCTTCCTGTCGCAGCCCTTTTTCGTCGCTGAAGTGTTCACGAATTCGCCCGGTAAATACGTATCGCTGGCCGAGACGATCCGTGGCTTTAATGGCATCGTCAACGGCGATTACGACCATATCCCGGAACAGGCGTTCTACATGGTCGGCACCATCGACGAGGCGGTCGAGAACGCGAAGAACTACCAGTAAGAGCGCTGTTCGACACGCGACCCTGACGTAACGACAACTGAGTTATCGACATGGCAACAATCAACGTCGACATCGTATCCGCCGAAGGCGAGATTTTTTCCGGCGAAGCGGCGATGGTGTTCGCGCCCGCGAAGATGGGCGAGGTCGGTATTGCACCGAGGCACGCGCCACTGCTTACGGCATTGAAGCCGGGCGAAGTTCGCGTCCAGGACACGGAAGGCAAGGAGCACTTCTTCTATATCACCGGCGGCATGCTCGAAGTGCAGCCGCACGCCGTGATGGTGCTCGCCGATACGGCCCTGCGTGGCGACCAGCTCGACGAGGCGGCGGCCCTTGCGGCCAGGGACGAGGCGGCCAAGGCTCTGGAGGGTGTCTCCGCGGAAACGGACGTCGCGAAGGCGCAGGCGGAGCTCGCCGAAGCAGAGGCGCGCTACCGCGCCGCCCAGAAGCTGAAGGGCAAGCGGTAATTTCGCAGCTTCGGTTTTCCCTTTATTCGGAAGTAGCAGGGCGAGAGTAACGTCGCCTTCGTATTGGGTATCTATCCTGACCCCATCTCGGAATTATTCGTAACTAAACAGGGAATACCACGAAGTCCCGGATCCTGTCTGCTCTGCTGAGCGGCGTGGTTCTGGCCGTCGTCCCCGTCACCAGCGCCAATGCCGTGCAAGATGGTTCTTTCATCTTCTCATGGAAGCTGTATGGCGGCTAAAACCGGGTGCTCGAGAAAACATTCGGCATCGGCATCGGGGGATAGTAACCCTTTTTCCCGAAGTCCGGCCCACCACCCTTTTTACATAACGTCTCCTGCGCCTGATTAATCCGCCGTTCACATTGCCCTGCGTAAGCTTTGGCCCGTTCTACATTCTTCGCAACAAGAAAGGGCAAAAACATGACCATTCAGACACGAACAGCGCTCCTCGCAGGGGCCGCATTTTTCAGCCTGGCGTCAATCAACGCCGATGCCGCGGAGAGCGGCTTCTTCATGGGCGGCAGCATCGGCACCGCTGCCGTCGAAGCGAACGTCAACGACGGCATCGTCCTGCCGGATCCAGCGCCCATATTCGACGAGAATGACTTCGGCTGGAAGTTTCTCGCCGGCTACGATTTCGCATTGAGCGATGTGTTTTCCCTGGGCATCGAAGGCGGCTACGTCGATCTGGGCAGCCCGTCTGCCGATGTTCTCACCGTCCCGATCAGCCTGGACCCGACCGGACTGAATCTCTATGGCACCGCGGGTATCGACATCGGACCGGTCGGCCTGTTCGCGAAATACGGTTTCGTCGATTGGGAGGTCGAGGGCAGCATTGGCGGCATCGACTTTGATGACGACGGCAATGACCCGGCCTACGGCGTGGGCGTCCGATTCACTCTCGGGTCCGTCGAGATCCGCGGCGAATACGAAATATTCGATATCTCGGATGTCGAAGACGTAACGCTGCTATCCGCAGGCATCGTAGTGCGCTTCTGAGCTTCAGTCCGGGGACAGTGAATTGTTAGCTGGCGGTTCGCTTCCAGAGAGGCAGCGTGCCAAGCCGGTCGGTCATCTCGACCGGCTTGCCGTCGCTGTCGACCAGTGCCCGGGGCGGATCGATCTTCTGTGTCAGTGGCGTTACGACGAGCATCGTCAATAACGAGACGCCGAGTCCGACAAAGTCGGCAGGCAGGTGCGGAGCGAAGAACAGCGTCAGCAGCCAGGCCGACAGGCCGGCGCCCATTGCCGATAGTGCTCCGGTCCGATTGGCCTTCTTCCACCATACGCCGAGGATGAACGGCACGATGATGGCGGCCAGTCCAAGGATGTTCGCGTCCAGCATGAGATCGAATACGACCTGGATCTTCAACGCGACGATAATGGCGACGACCCCGCACACCGGGATCGATGTGCGGGCAACGATCAGGCCGAGCCGATCCGAAGGATTGCGCCTGACGAGGGGCAGCACATTGTTGGCAATCATGCTCGCGCAACCGAGAAGTGCACTGTCCGCGGAGCTCATGATAGCCGCCAGGAGCGCACCGACGAAAATTGCGACGGCAACCGGATGCAGGTGCTCGATCGCGAGCGACGGGATGACAGATTCCGGGTCCGCTAACTCGGGCATCGACACGCTAGCGATGATACCGAGCGTCACTGGAATCATGCCGAATACAAAATAGCCGAGCCCGCCAAGGTAGAACGCGTTCTGCGCTGCCCGCTCAGACTTGGCCGCGAGGGCCCTCTGCACCAGGGTCTGCGCTGACAGGTCCACCAGGCCGACGATCGTCCATGCTCGCAGGTAATTGAGCCACTGCTCACCCGTGTTTTCGCCCGGCAATAGCCGGAAGGTATCCGCCGGCAGCCTCGGACCGATAGCGCTCCAGCCGCCAACGTCGGTCAAAACAACAATCAGCAGCATAATCAGCCCGACGACGAGGATCACCATCTGCAGGAAGTCGGTGAGCGCGACTGCCCACAGGCCGCCGACCGCCGTGTAGACAAAAATGACGAGAGCACCGCCGACTATCCCGACAATCAAGGGCGTCCCCGTCAGGGTCTCGAAAATGAGACCGAAGGCGACGAGCATTGCGCCGACCCAGGCGATGTTTGAAAAAAGTATGGTTGCTGTAATGGCCATGGCCGCAACCTGGCCATAACGCTGCGCCATGTAGTCGGCGACCGTGAGTATACGGAGGCGCCTGAACAAACGCGCGAAGAAGAATCCGAAAAGGAACAGCGCAAGTGCGGCGCCGAGTGGGTCGGCAATCACCCCCAGCATGCCGTTATCGTAGGCGGCGCCGGAAGCACCCATCATCGTGCCACCGCCGAACCAGGTTGCGACGATTGTCGTGGAACATAGCCACACCGGCAGACCTCGACCGGCAACAATGAACTCGTTGACGGTGTGCGTCTTGCCCGAGGCGTATGCGCCAATCGCGACCATCAGCACGATATAGAAGCCGACGCCGATGAAGATGATGGTTGCGGTGCTCAAATCGTATTTTTTCGTTGTTTGTCGTGCATGAGCGTTACGCAGGTTACCATCGAATGGTGGCAGGTACGCATGGGGCCGGAACAAAGGGAGGCCGAGAATGGCACCTTGGTAGCGGCATCGAATCCATGAATGCCCAGGATCTCCTGGTCTAATGCGTGCGCCAGGCGCCGACCTGCCCGGTTACCTCCGGAGTATTCGAGGCCATTGGCCACACGCCGCTGGTGAGGCTCAAGGGCGTTAGCAAAAAGTCCGGCAGCAACATCTTCGCGAAAGCCGGTCCCACTAAACCATCAGGCAATCGTCATCGCTTCATCAGGTCCTTTTCGCGGCCGCGCGTAATCTCCAGCGTGGGGAAGTCCCCAACGAAGGAGGCCATAATGAACACATTCAAACCAGGTGAGTGGCTCCGGCTCGCCGGCCTTGCCGCCGTGCTGGCGATCCCCGCGAGTGCGTCCCGGGCGCAAGACGACGTCGAATGGGTAACAACGAATCGCGGGCGATATGAAATCGCCATCGGAGCGCATAGCTGGCCAGGACTCTCGAATCTCGATGCCGCCCGGGTCGGCGAGTTCGACGAGACCGGATTCAATATCAATCTCGCAGCGCACTGGCCCGTAAAGCGATTCCGCGATTCCGAACTGCTGGCGGGCGTCGACCTCGGCCTGTTCAACAACGACAGCAACATTCGCTTCATCTCGGAGTCGATCACTGCGCGCAACGGCTACATCGCGCCTTCTGTAAAGTGGATGTTCGGCAACCGGCACCGCTACTCCCTGGACGCGGGCGTCGGCTACTACCTTCAGGACATCACCGAGATCGCCGGCGAATACCCATTGATCTGGGAGACACAGCTTTGGGAGGAAAGCGCTGTCGGGGCCTACATTGGCGGAACCATTGATTTCCGCGGAGGTGACCCCGTGAGATCGCGCGGCGCGATGATGAGTCTGAAGATACATTTCGTCGACTTCGGCACCGTACGCGACGACGATTTCCTGCCGCCCACGCTGGGACAGGATGCGGGGCGCCTGACCGGTCCCGTCTACATGTACCAGCTGGGTTATCGCTGGCGTTAGCCGCCGGTTGGCAGGGAAGTTGCGGTATCATCCGCAGTCGTCTTTCACGGAGGAATGGCTCTGGACCTGAGCGTCATCATCCTGGCCGCGGGGCAGGGTACCCGCATGCGTTCCGATTTGCCGAAGGTGCTGCAGCCCCTCGCGGGCCGGCCCCTGCTCGCGCACGTACTCGATTGCGCCCGTGAACTGGCCGCAAACGACGTGTGCGTCGTCTACGGCCACGGAGCAGATCGGGTCCGTGCCATGTTTCCTTCGCCCGCTATCCGCTGGGCGCTGCAGGCGCAGCAACTCGGCACGGGACACGCGATGCTGCAGGCCATGCCGGGCACACCGGAGACGAATCGCGTACTGGTGCTATTCGGGGACGTGCCGCTCCTGACGGCGACGACGTTGAGGTCAATGCTCGATGCGGGACAGGACGACGACGTCCTGGTCCTGACGGTGGATGTGGAGGATCCGACGGGCTATGGCCGCATCATTCGTGATGGCGACGC
>JBFEXY010000195.1:0-4987 GCA_041562415.1 Woeseiaceae bacterium | reverse complement strand
CGCATCGAAATACAGTCTACGGGGCAGGGCGCCAGGCACAGCTCGCAGCCCGTGCACTCCTGTTCGATGACGGTATGCATTAGCTGGTGAGTCCCGACGATGGCGTCGACCGGGCACGCCGCGCGGCAGTAGGTGCAGCCGATACAGAGGGATTCGTCGATGACGGCGACGGCAGGCGCCGCCGCTCCCGTCGCGAGTTGGGGAATCGTATCCCGCCCGAGCAGGTCAGCAAGGCGGCGCACGGTGTCGTTCCCGCCCGGCGGACATAGATTGATCGCTTCCCCGGCTTCGACGATTGCCGCTGCATACGGCCGGCATCCAGGATACCCGCACTGCGCGCACTGGGTCTGTGGCAGGAGGTCATTGACGCGCTCTACGAGTTCCGAACTGTTGGACGGCAGCTTGCGGGCAGCGAACCCCAGGCCGAGGCCGGCGATCAGCGCGATGACTGTCAGGGTCAGTATGGCAATCCACATACGGAGTCACACGGCACTCAGAGCCGTGCCATGCCGGAAAAGCCCATGAAAGCGAGAGACATCATGCCGGCCGTCATCAGGGCGATCGCAGGCCCACGGAACGGTGCCGGAACGTCGGCGGCGTCAAGGCGCTCGCGAATCGCCGCGAACATGATGAGTACCAGCGCAAATCCGCCCGCGGCGCCGAGGCCGTAGAAAACGGATTGCACGAAGCCGGTCGATTGCTGCACATTGAGCAGCGCCACTCCGAGTACTGCGCAGTTGGTCGCAATCAATGGTATGTAGATCCCGAGCACCTGATCGAGCAGTGGGCTCAGGCGGCGTACCATGATCTCCGTAAACTGCACGCTTACCGCAATGACGAGGATAAAAGTAATCGTCCTCAGGTATTCGAGTTCCAGCGGTACCAGGACGTATGCGTGCAGCAGGTAGGCTGTTGCGGACGATAACGTGAGCACGAATGCTGTCGCAAGCGACATCCCGGCAGCGGCCTCGAGATTTCGCGAAACGCCCATGAACGGGCACAAACCCAGGAAGCGCACGAGCACGAAGTTGTTGACCAGCACCGTGGCAACCAGGATGACGAACAGTTCAGTCATGCAATGTCCCGGCGTTCCCGCCGGTATTCCAGTGGCTACTTGACCCGCATTCCCGGCTTCGCGCCATCGTCTGCAGACAGCAGGAAGATGTCTTGTCCGCCGGGTCCAGCAGCCAACACCATACCTTCGGACACGCCGAAACGCATCTTGCGCGGCGCGAGGTTGGCGACGACGACGACGTGACGCCCGACGAGGCTATCCGCTTCGTATGCAGCCTTGATGCCGGCAAACACGCTGCGCGTCGAGTCGCCGAGGTCGAGGGTCAGCGCCAGCAGTTTGTCCGCACCCTCGACCGGCTCCGCGTTCACAATGCGCGCGATTCGCAGATCGACTTTCATGAAATCGTCGATTCCGATCGTGTCATCCTGTTCGGCGGGTGCCGCTTCGTGCGTGTCCTTCGACTGTTCAACCATTTGTTGCACCTGTTCGGGCTCGATTCGCTTGAGCAGCGGCGTAAACTTGTTGATCGTCGCTTCGAGCAATGGCACCGAGGCGTCGGCCCAGCGCCAATTGCTCTCGCCGAGGAAGCTCTTCGCGCCATCCGCTACCGCCGGTATTACGGGCGAGAGATAGATCATGAGGCTGCGGAACATGTTCAGCCCCTGTGTGCAGACGAGCTGCACTTCGTCAAGCTGATCCTCGTTCTTGATCATTACCCAGGGCTTCTTCTCGTCGATATAGCGGTTCGCCTTGTCCGCCAGGGCCATGATCAAACGCATCGCCTTGGAGAATTCGCGTCGTTCGAAATGCTCAGCGAGGGTCTCCGACGCGGCTCCGAACTCGTCGAACAGCGCCTCGTCCGGGAGAGCGCCGGATAATCGTCCGTCGAATCGCTTATTGATAAAACCGGCGCAACGGCTTGCGATGTTGACAAGCTTGCCAACGAGGTCAGCGTTAACGCGGGCGATGAAATCGTCCAGGTTCAGGTCGATATCCTCGATCGTCGGGCCGAGTTTTGCGGCGTAGTAATACCTGAGATAACTGGGATCAAGGTTATCGAGGTAGGTACGTGCCTTGATGAACGTGCCGCGAGACTTGGACATCTTCAGGCCGTTTACCGTCAGGAAGCCGTGCGCGAACACGCTGGTAGGCGTTCTGAAGCCGGAGCCCTCGAGCACGGCGGGCCAGAACAGCATGTGGAAGTACATGATGTCTTTGCCAATGAAGTGATAGACCTCGGTGTCGTGCCCGGGGCGCCAGTATTCGTCGAAGTCGAGATCGTCTCGTCGCTCACAAAGGTTGCGGAAACTTGCCGGGTACCCGACAGGCGCATCCAGCCAGACGTAGAAGTACTTGTCCTCTGTGCCCGGAATGCGAAAGCCGAAGTAGGGCGCGTCACGGGAGATGTCCCAGTCCTGCAGGCCCGCATCGAACCACTCGTCGAGTTTGGCCACCGCATTCTTGTCCAGCGTTGCCGACTTCATCCACGCTCGAAGCCGGTCTTCGTACTCGCTTAGCCGGAAGAAATAATGCTCCGACTCGCGCTTTATGGGCGTCGTGCCGGAAATCACCGAGACGGGGTCGATGAGGTCGGCGGGTGTGTAGGTCTTGCTGCAGTTCTCGCAGGCATCGCCGTACTGGTCGGGGGTCTTGCAGAATGGGCAGGTTCCGCGAACAAAGCGGTCGGGCAGGAACATGCCTTCCTTTTCGTCGTAGGCCTGCTCGATGGTCTTCGTGTAGATGTCGCCGGCCGCGCGAAGCGCCTCGAACATCTCGACCGTCAGCGCCTCGTTCTCCGGCGAATGCGTGGTGTGATAGTTGTCGAAGTCGACGCCGAAAGCCGCGAAGTCAAGCACGAACTCCGCGCTGACCCGGCTGGTGAGATCCTCGGGTGTCACACCCAGTTCGCGTGCCTTGATCATGATCGGCGTGCCGTGCGCGTCGCTGGCGCACACATAGGTGCACTTGTGGCCGCGCAGTTTCTGGAAGCGCACCCAGATATCCGTCTGGATGTACTCAACGAGATGCCCCATGTGGATGGAGCCGTTGGCATACGGCAGGGCGCTCGTAACGAGGATTTTTCGGGGGGCGTCAGACATGGGCCCGAATTATGCCACGCTTGAGGGACGGGACCTTGGAGATTTTCCCCCACGCACGCCAGGCGAGATCGGGCAGGCTGCGGCGATGCTTTTTCTCGTCATGGCTCGCTGCGCTGCGCTTTACTTCCTCGAAAAACATCGCCGCCAGCCCGAGTGGCAGCGATCGGGGATCGCGCATCACCGTGCTTTGTTAGACGCCGGGCAGGGTGATCCTCGAAGGAAGTAAAGCGGACCGAAGGGAGCCATGACTGAGAGGAACACCCTGCCCGGCACGAGGAGATCAGCACTCGTGCGGGCTAGTCCTCATCTTTCATGCGCTGGAACCTGGACTTGTCGTTTGCCTGCTGGTAGGCATCGCGGCCGGAGATGAGGGCCTTGCTGACGAGATCCATGAGTGCCGAGTCCATGGTCTGCATGCCGACGCTGCCGCCCGACTGCATTGCGGTTTCGAGCTGGTCGAGCTTGCCCTGGCGGATCAGGTTGGCGACGGCCGGCGTATTCACGAGAATCTCCAGCGCCGCGATTCGTCCGGCGTGCTGTTTCGTAGGTAAGAGCTGCTGGGACACGACGCCGCGCAACGAGGTCGAAATCATCGTGCGGATGTGGTTCTGCTTGTCGGCCGGGAATGAATTCACGATTCGGTCGACGGTCTGACCGGCGCCGTTGGTGTGCAGGGTTCCCATGACGAGGATACCCATCTCCGCAGCGGTGACCGCGATACTGATCGTCTCCAGGTCGCGCATTTCGCCGACCAGTACGACGTCAGGGTCTTCGCGCAACGCTGAGTGCAAGGCTTCCGCGAAGCTGGGGCTGTGCACGCCGATCTCGCGCTGGCTTATCAGGCAGCCCTGTGCCTTATGGACGAACTCGACGGGATCTTCGATCGTCAGGATGTGGCCTTTCAGGCGCTTGTTCATCGCGTCGATCATGGCAGCGAGCGTCGTCGACTTGCCGGAGCCCGTCTTGCCGGTGACGAGGATCATTCCCTGTGTGTGCCGGCAGAGGTCATGGATGACCTTGGGCATGCTCAGGTCAGCAAGGGTTAGCGCCTGTGACGGGATGGCACGAAAGATCGCGCCAATGCCGTTCAGGTGACGAAATACATTAACGCGGAAGCGCGAAACGTCCGGGATCTCGTATGCGAAGTCGGCCGCATCTTCCATCTCGAAGGCGCGCTGAGTTGTGCCGTCCATGATCTCGAGCATGCATTCCCTGACCAAATCGATCGTTAGCGATTCCTTCTCCACGACCTGCAGGTTGCCGTGAATTCGTGCGCGCACGGGGTCTCCCGACACGAAGTGAAGGTCAGACGCATTACTCTGCAGTGCGGACGTGAGGTACTGGTCGATCTTCATCAGCCACCCATCATTTCGTTGCCGCCTACATCAACCAGCGGGACTGCTTCCGAATCCGTGACGAAGCGCTGAAATTTTTTCTTGTCGTTGGCAAAACGAATCGCATCGTCGGGATCGATTTCCTTCTTCTGGATCGCCCGGAGCAAAGCCGCGTCCATGAGCTGCATGCCACGGTCCGCACCCGTCTGCAGCTGCGACGGTATCTGGTGGGTCTGGTCGGACGTGATCATTTTTGCAATTGCGCGATTATTGACGAGTATCTCGAGAACCGCGCGACGGCCCTTGCCGTCGACGGTCTTGATGAGCACCTGCGTGATCACGGCTTTAAGGCTCATCGCAAGGAACGCCTTGGTCTGCTCTCGCAGTTCGCCGGGCAGCGCATCGATGATACGGTCGATGGTCTTTACGGCGCCGGTCGTGTGCAGCGTGCCCAGCACAAGGTGACCGGTCTCGGCGGCTGTCATGGCCATCATGATCGTTTCCGCATCGCGAAGCTCGCCAACCAGGATCACGTCGGG
>JBFEXY010000194.1:0-5032 GCA_041562415.1 Woeseiaceae bacterium | reverse complement strand
GGCTTTTCGTTGTAGATCCAGTCCGGCTCGGGGTCCCTGCGCATGGAACCTTCAGGAAAACTCACGAGGCACAGGGCTTCGTCATCTCCGGCCAGCAGCAGTTCACCGATCGGCGTATCGAGGTAGCAGTAATACATCGTTCATCCTCCGGAGCCCGGTGCCGAGCTCCATAACAAAAGTGCAGCGTAGGCGCGCCAGGGGCGCCAACCCTGGGACATTTCCTCGAGTTGCGCCGGCCGCAAGCGCTGCCGGCCGGGTTCGTCGAATGCCCGCAACAAGCCAAGATCTGCGGCTGGAAACGCGTCCGGATTTTTCAGGGCTCGCATGGCGACGTACTGTGCCGTCCATTCGCCGATGCCGGGAATGGCAATCAGCGACTCGCGGAACGCCGCCGGGTCCTGCGAGTGATCGAAGGTCAGCCCTCCGTCGACCACAGCCTTCGCCACGCGCCGCAGCGTTTCGGCGCGACTGCGGGTAATGCCTACGTTTTTGAACTGTGCGCGTGCCAGCCGCTCCGGCGCGGGGAACAGATGCGCAAGCCCTGACAGGCCGAAGTTCCTTGCCGGCTCACCGTACGCTTCCGCAACGCGCCCGGCGATCGTCGTCGCTGCCTTGACGGATATTTGTTGCCCGAGTATCGCCCGCACCGTCAGTTCGAAGCCGCACCAGGCGCCGGGTACTCGCACGCCCGGGTTCCTTTGCAGCATTCGCCCGAGCCGCGCATCCCTGGACAGGACATTCGCGATCTCCTGCATCGGCGCATCGAGGTCGAACATCTCGCGACAGCGCTGCACGACGGGGAAGATGTTCGGCGTGCTGATACCGTGCATTGTGAGCAATATGCTCCCGGCATCCTGCCGAAGTTCGATGGCGCCCGGCTGGCCGTCGATCATCATGGCCCGGAGGTAACGGCCACCGTCTACGGACTCGACTCCGGGGATGGCGCGCACGGCGAAGAACGCCAGCAGGTTCTGCCAGTCGAACGGCATGCTGCAGGCCAACTCCACCGTCAACGCGGATTCGGAACCGGAAGCACGGGAATTATCCCCGACTCGGCGCAGCTCGCGTGGCGATCGGCCGTAGGTCTTCACGAACGAGTCGTTGAAGCGGCGTACGCTGCCGTACCCGGCGGCTACGGCAATGTCCTGCATGGGCAGCGTCGTCTGGTCGATCAGCTGCTTTGCAAACTGGAGGCGTTGCGTGTGGGCGACAGCGAGCGGGCTCGCACCGAGGTGCCTCGTGAACAGACGCCGCAAATGCCGGCTCGTCACGCCGAGGCGGGTGGCCAGGCTTTCCACGTTGCTATCGTCGAGCGCCCCGCCGGCAATCAACTTCAGTCCGCGGCGCACCGTGGTCGATGTGCCGTTCCAGGCAGGTGTGCCGGGTGCGCATTCGGGACGGCAGCGCAGGCATGGCCGGTAACCGGCCTCGCTTGCTGCGGCGGCGGTGGGAAAAAAGGTAACGTTTTCGCTCTTCGGCGTATTTGCCGGGCATATCGGCCGACAGTAAATGCCGGTCGTCCTTACGCCGATATAAAACCGCCCGTCGAAACGTGCGTCGCGGGATTGCCTGGCTCGCTCGTAGATCTCTTGCTGCGTCATGGGGAAGAGTATAGACCTCACCCCGACCAAAACCAGCCAGAATCGGACCTCTATGCACCGCTCGACCGGACCATAGGAGCGCGTCCCGGCGCGCTCCTACGACATCGCGCAACTCTGCGTGGTCAGGCGTCGATCCCCCCGAGGCACATGTATTTGATCTCGAGGTAATCGTCGAGACCGTACTTCGAGCCTTCGCGTCCCTGTCCCGACTCCTTGACGCCGCCAAACGGCGCCATCTCGTTCGAGATGATTCCGGTGTTGATGCCGACGATGCCGTACTCGAGCGCCTCCGCGACACGCCAGACACGCCCGAGATCGCGCGCATAGAAGTAACTCGCCAGCCCGAACTCGGTATCGTTCGCCATCGCGATGACCTCGGCTTCGTCCTTGAAGCGGAATAGCGGCGCCACCGGGCCGAAGATTTCCTCGCGGAACACGCGCATGGTGTTACTGACATGGGTCAGCAACGTCGGCTCGATGAAACAACCGCCCAGGCTCGAGCGCTGCCCACCCGCGGCGACCCGTGCGCCCTGGGCGACTGCGTCACCGACGAAATCGAGCACGTCGTTTGCAGCCTTCTCGTTGATCAGCGGACCAACGTCGACGCCGTCTTCCGTTCCGTCGCCCAGCTTGAGATCCGCCATGGCCGCTGCCAGCTTTTCGGCAAACTCGTCATAAATACCGTCCTGTACGAGAATCCGGTTTGCACAAACGCAGGTCTGGCCGGCATTCCGGAACTTGCAAATGATTGCCCCTTTCACGGCCTCATCGACATCGGCATCATCGAATACGATGAACGGCGCATTGCCGCCGAGCTCCATGGACGTCCGCTTCATGGTGTCAGCACACTGTCGCACAAGCAGCTTTCCAACCTCGGTCGAACCTGTAAACGTCAGCTTGCGAACCGCGGGGTTGCTCGTCAGCTCTGCGCCAATCTCTTTCGTGTTACCGGCGACGATGTTGATCACACCGGCAGGTACGCCGGCGCGCTCCGCAAGCTCCGCCATCGCGAGCGCAGACAGCGGCGTTTCGTTTGCGGGCTTGCACACGACGGTACACCCGGCCGCTAGCGCCGGCGCGATCTTGCGTGCAAGCATGGCGTTCGGGAAATTCCACGGCGTGATGCAGGCGACGACGCCTACCGGCTGCTTGATTACAACGATGCGCTTGTCGTTCGACGGCTGCGGGATAGTGTCGCCGTAGACGCGCTTCGCTTCCTCGGCGAACCACTCGATATAGCTTGCCCCGTATGCAATTTCGCCGCGCGATTCCGCGAGCGGCTTGCCCTGCTCGGCTGTCATGATTTGCGCGAGGTCTTCCTGCGCGGCCATCGTGAGCTCCAACCACTTGCGCAGGATCGCAGCGCGTTCCTTTGCCGTGGCCGCGCGCCACGCGACCTGTGCGCGTTCGGCGGCTTCGATCGCGCGGCGGGTCTCGGCGGCACCGCATTTCGCAATCTCGGTAATTACGCTGCCATTGGCCGGATTCATGACGGACAGCGTCTCGCCCTTATCAGCGTCACACCAACGGCCGTCGATGTATGCCTGGTTCTTCAATAAAGCCTGGTCTGAGATCTGCATGGCGTTATGCTCTTGTCGATTCTCGGCAACAAAAAAAGGGGCTAACCAGCTTAGATCCGGCCAGCCCCTTAATCAATACAGTCGTCTAGGGGGAGGAAGAACGACTGTAGGTTTCTGTACCAGGTATTCAGTGCATTTACGCAGCGTCGCGCGACGTGATATTGCCGTTGTCCTGCAACCAGCGCTCCAGGTCGTCAGACCCGCCGACGAGCGACCCGTCGACGAAGACCTGCGGGTACGAGGTCGCATTAGCGACGGCACGCAGTGTGCGATCCGTGTAGTCCTTGTTCAGAACCAGCTCCTCGAACTCGATGCCGGCGTCGCGCAGCAGGCCCTTTGCCTTCGCGCAGAACGGGCAGCCGGGACGCGAGAAGATCGTAACGTCGTGTGGCTTCTCTGCATTCGGGGCAAGGTACTGGAGCATCGTGTCCGCGTCCGACACGTGGAACGGGTCACCCGGCTCCTGTGGCTCGATGAACATCTTCTCGATCACGCCGTCACGAACGAGCATCGAGTAACGCCACGAACGCTTGCCGAAGCCGAGGTCTTCCTTGCCGACCAGCAGACCCATACCGTCCGTGAATTCGCCGTTGCCGTCGGGCAGGAAAGTCACGCGGTCAGCGTTCTGCGTCAGCGCCCATTCGGACATCACGAACGCATCGTTTACGGACATACAGATCACTTCATCGATGCCGTTGGCTTTGAACCACGGTTGCAGCTGGTTGTAGCGCGGCACGTGCGACGATGAGCACGTCGGCGTAAATGCGCCAGGCAACGAGAACACGATTACGTTCTTGCCGGCGAAGATATCGTCGCTGGTCAGGTCGACCCACTCGTGGTCGCGGCGCGTTTTGAACGTGACGTTGGGTACCCGCTGTCCTTCGATATTCTTAAACATTGTTGTCTCCTTAGAGTATTCCAGGTAATCAGGCCAGCATGCTTCTCAGCATCCAGGCGTTCTTTTCGTGAATCTGCATACGCTGCGTCAGCAGGTCGGCTGTCGGCTCGTCGCTGGCGGCGTCTGCAGCCTTTATCGCCTCGCGGGCGGTCCGCGCCACGGTCTCCTGCCCGATGACGAGCTGCCGGATCATCTCTTCTGCCGATTCCGCGCCGGTTGCTTCGTCGATGTTTGTCAGCTTGCCGAAGGCCGTGTAGGATCCCGGCGCCTTTACGCCGAGTGCACGAATCCTTTCAGCGATCTCATCGACCGCCGTAGCGAGTTCGGTGTAGTGCTCCTCGAACATCAGGTGCAGGGTGTTGAATAAAGGTCCCTCGACATTCCAGTGATAGTTGTGCGTCTTGAGGTACAGCGAATAGCTGTCGGCCAGCAGTTTCGACAAGCCAGCGGCAATCTGCTGCCGGTCCTCGGCGTTGATACCGATATTCAATT
Source organism: Woeseiaceae bacterium (assembly GCA_041562415.1). GTDB lineage: Bacteria > Pseudomonadota > Gammaproteobacteria > Steroidobacterales > Woeseiaceae > UBA1847. The sequence goes on along the minus strand of JBFEXY010000194.1, from coordinate 461 downwards.
CCATCGTTTTTGGTCCCTGTGTTTTCATGCCGCTTAGTCTAGGGCTGTGCAAATAATAAATAAAATGGTTTAATACGATTACTCTTTACGATTAAATCGATTGATGAAGTTACCCACAATCAAGCAGTTGCGTTACTTCGTCGCACTGACCGAGACGGAGCACTTCGGCCGCGCGGCAGAAGCCTGCTTCGTCTCGCAATCGGCGTTCAGCAACGCGATCCAGGAGCTGGAGGCGCTCCTCGAGGTGCAGCTCGTGGACCGCACCAACCGCAGCGTAACGATAACGGCGATGGGCCAGCAGATAGCGACGCAGGCGCGGCTGTGCCTGCGGGACGTCGAAAGCCTGGTCGAGATGGCCCGGGGCCAGCGCGAGCCGCTGACCGGCGAATTGCATCTCGGCGTGATACCGACGATCGCGCCGTTCCTGCTTCCCGCCGCCCTGCCCAGGCTGCGGCGAAACT
>JBFEXY010000193.1:0-5081 GCA_041562415.1 Woeseiaceae bacterium | reverse complement strand
CAGCATTATCACAGCGACCGCCGCAAGCACCGCGCCGCCCATTGCCATACCGAAATCGCGTTGGCGTCTCTTGCGTTCTTCCTCGCGCCAGGGGAGTAGATTAATCCGTGGCATCAGTCAAAGCTCCTCAGTGCAAGCCCGCAAGCGGTAAGCAGCGCAGTAGCGTCCTTGTGAACACCCTGCGACTTGGCCTTGGACGAGATCTTCATCTGCCCCAGCGGGTCGCCAACTTCCGTCGGTATGCCGACACGACTCGAAATCACGTCCGCGATCCCGGGGATATTCGCGCAGCCGCCGCACACGACGATCATGTCAGGCTGTTCGCGGCCACCACCGGACGCAAGGTAGAACTGCAGTGAACGGCTGACCTGTTGCGTCATGTCATCGATGAACGGTTCGAGAACCTCGGGTTGGTAGTTGCTTGGCAATCCGCCTTGTTTCTTGGCGCGCCCGGCGTCTTCCATCGACAGTCCGTAGGTTCGCATGATTTCCTCGGTGAGCTGTTGCCCGCCGAAGTTGAAATCTCGCGTGTAGACAACTTTCAGATCCTCGAGCACCGAGAATGTTGTGCTGCTGGCGCCGATATCGACGACTGCGACCGAATGCCCCATGCCGCCATCGGGAAGCTGGTGACTCAGCAACTGGCAGGCATTCTCGAGTGCAAACGCCTCGACGTCGACTATATGTGCCGTGAGTCCGGCAGCATTGACAGCGGCCTGCCGCTGCTCGACGTTCTCGGTGCGCGTAGCGACGAGCAACACATCCATCAGCTCCGGGTCTTTCTCGTTCGGGCCGACGATCTCGAAATCGAAGCTGACCTCTTCCATCGGGAAGGGTATGTACTGGTCTGCCTGGATCTCGACCTGGCCCTCGAGATCCCGTGCGGAAAGTCCCGCCGACATCTGGATGACCTTGGTAATCGCCGCATCGCCGCTGATCGCCACCGCAACGTCCGTTGCTTTGGCGCCTGCGCGTTTTACAGCACGACGTATGGCTTCGCCTACAGCTTTCGCATCAACGATTGCTTTTTCGCTGACGGAACTGGGCGGTGTGGGCTCGGCCGAATACGACTCGACGCGATAGCGCTTGCCGCTCTGCGACAGCTCTATCAGCTTGACCGACGACGTCGTTATATCGAGGCCCAACAGGGGTTGAGTTTTCTTGCCGAAAAGCACGTGTTTTCCCTTCTAAGTCGGTAAGTTGCGAGTCAAAAGTAGTAAAGACCTGAGCAAATCGATTTAACTATATATCAACAAAATGTTAAATAAAACGTGACTTTGTTCACGATCCCGGGAACGTATGTTACTGATGCCAAGGAACCTATTCCGTGAACTGGTCGTGATGTGGGCCTCACAAGCCGCCGGAACGACGCAGGCGTTGCAGCATACGCCTGTCGCTGGCTATCATCGGCCGCGGCAAAACTGCCCCGCTTGGGCGCTTGCCCGCAAAATGCCACATAAACAGCACCGGTCGGACACCAGACTACCTGTATGCTCGTGCAGGCAGCGGCCCACTTTTCCGCGCCGTAATGCCAGTTACGCGTGAGTCGAGCACGTATGCGAAAGCCTAGGAAGCAAGCCGTTAACAGGCCCCATCGAGGACTCTGGCGCACATTGATCGTCGTCGCCGGGCTGGCCATTATCACGACCATTGCGGGCGTTGCGGGCGTCATCGGCGCGTATTATTTTGTCGCGCCAGGCCTGCCGGCCGCGCAGACCATCCGCGATATCCCGCTGCAGATCCCGCTGCGCATATTCAGCCGCGACGGATACCTTGTAGAAGAAATCGGACAGCGCCGACGCATACTTATTCAATATGAGGATGTGCCGCCACACGTTGTCAATGCATTCATCGCCGCGGAAGACCAGCGGTTCTTCGTGCATCCTGGTATCGACTACCGCGGCATTCTGCGCGCGTTGTCCCAGCTGCTGGTGACCGGTGAGGTCGCAGGTGGCGGCAGCACGCTGACGCAACAGCTCGCGCGCAGCTATTTTCTCTCCCTCGAGCAAACGGCCGAAAGAAAATTCAAGGAAGCCTCGCTGGCCGTCCGTATCGAGCAGGAATTCACCAAGGAACAGATCATGGAACTGTTCCTCAACAAGATGTTCTTCGGCCAGCGCGCATACGGCGTGGCCGCCGCGGCACAGGTTTATTTCAACAAGCCACTGGCTGACATCAATGTCGCAGAGGCGGCAACGCTGGCCGGCGTATTGCCGGCGCCGTCACGGTATAACCCGGTGCGCAGCCCGCTGAATGCGAAGCGGCGGCGGGGCTATGTCCTCGACCGCATGCTGACTCTCGGATTCATTTCGCGGGACGAGTACGACGCGGCTGTGGCTACACCGGTGGAGTCGCGCCTGTACGGCGCCGCGGTGGAGCTCAACGCGCCGTATGTCGCCGAGATGGTTCGGCGCGAGATGCTGTCACGTTACGGCGAAGAGACCTATACCGCCGGCTTCCAGGTCGTCACGTCGCTCGATTCGCGGCTGCAGAAAGCGGCCAACTACGCACTCAGGAACGGGCTTCTCGAGTTCACGCGCCGGCGTGGCTTCCGGGGCCCGATCACGACGATCGAACTGCCTCCGGAGCTGCCGGGACTCGCGATCACGGAATGGCCCGTCGAGACGCTGGAGGTTCTCGATCTGTACGCGCCCGGCGGTCTGTCAGTTGCATTGGTAACGCAGGTTAACGAGAACAACACCGTCGACATCGTGTTTCGCGACAGCACAGAGGCGGCCATACCGTGGCGCGGCATCAGCTGGGCCAAACCTTTCATTGATCGTGAAACGACGGGGCCCGCACCGGAGACGGCAGCCGATGTCCTGACCGCGGGCGACGTCATCTACGTCATGCCCACGAGCGCAGGTTTCTGGGCGCTGGCCCAGGTGCCCGAGGCACAAGGCGCGGTGGTCTCCGTCGATCCGGATGACGGCGCGATTACCGGCCTTGTTGGCGGCTTCGATTTTGCGACCACGAAATTCAACCGCGCCACGCAGGCCTTCCGCCAGCCAGGTTCGTCGTTCAAGCCATTCATTTATTCGGCCGCGTTGCAGCAAGGCAATACTCCGGCTACGGTCGTGCTGGATGCGCCCGTCGTCATAAACTCGTCCGAACTCGAGGCCGTTTGGCGGCCGATCAATTACAGCGGGCGCTTTTACGGCCCGACACGCATGCGCGAAGCACTCGTGCGATCGATGAACCTCGTTTCCGTACGCCTGCTTTTGTTCGAGACCGGTATCGGCAACGCCGTCCGCCATATTGCAAAGTTCGGCTTCAACGACGCCGCATTGCCGCGCAACGGTTCTCTGGCACTCGGCGGTGGCAATGCAACGCCGCTCGACATGGTCCAGGGCTACGCGACGATCGCCAACGGTGGTTACACCCTGAAACCGTATGTCATCGACGCCATCTACGCGGCTGACGGATCGACCTTGTACCGCGCGGACCCCGCGGTGGTTTGTGAGCCCTGCCTGGCCGAGCCTGAAGACGTCTACGCGGCCGATCCCATGGAAGAGCTCACCCTCGACGAGATGGCGGATATCGCACTCTCGTACCGGCCGGATGCGAGTACGGCACCCGAAGTGTTCGCCGGCATCAATGCCGCACCGGCGGCGATATCGAAACAGAATGCCTTCCTGATTCAGGACATGATGCGCGACGTCATCCGGCGTGGCACCGGCCGCCGCGCTCTCGTACTGGGCCGCAGAGACCTGTCCGGCAAGACCGGAACCTCGAATGATCGCCGCGACGCCTGGTTCGGCGGCTTCAACCGGGATCTCGCTGCAATCGTGTGGGTCGGTTACGACGACGACCTGCCCTTGGGGCCGGGTGAGGAAGGCTCGCGCACCGCTTTGCCCGTGTGGATAGAATTCATGCGCGAGGCGTTGCGAGGGGTGTCGGAAAACCAGATGCCCATGCCGCCAGGCATCGTGTCCGTGCTCATAGATCGCGAAACTGGCTGCCCGGCCAGGGCAGGACAGGCCAATGTCACTTTCGAGGTATTCCAGCAGGAGCACGTGCCCGAGTGCGAAACCGTGGAAGAGCTGCCGGACATCTTCAACGACACTACCGGCATAGGGGACGAGACCGGCGAAGACGACGGCAGTGAGGACCCCGAAGAGCCGGAAGAGCCCCTGTTCTAAGTCTATGCCCAGGAAGAGAAAGAGTAACGGTGACGAGCGAGCACGCCTCATGGTGGCGCAGGAAACCGCGCGCATCATCGTCAACCAGGGCATCCGCGACTTTGGTCTTGCGAAAAAGAAGGCGGCCGAACGACTCGGCCTGAGGGATCGCGGATCGCTGCCCGGTAATGTGGAAATCGAACAGGCCGTGAGCGAGCATCTGCAGCTGTTTGCCGGAGACTCGCACCCGGACCTTCTTTATTCAATGCGGCAGGCGGCGCTATCGGCGATGAAAATTCTGTCGCCGTTCATGCCGCGCCTGGTCGGCCCGGTGCTCAACGGTACAGCCGATGCGAACTCGGCCGTGAACCTGCATGTCTTCGCCGACAGCGCAGAGTCGGTTGCCCATGCGCTCGACCAGAATGGCTTCAATCACAGGCCTTACGAACGCCGTCTCAAGAGCCGGCGCGATCGCACCGAGACCTATGCCGGTTTCGAATTCCACCACGGCGATGCGTCGATACAGGCCACGGTATTCCCGGTTGATGGTATCCGCCAGGCGCCGATCAGCCCTGTCGACGGCAAACCGATGCGCCGCGCTGACGAAAAAGCCGTGCGGGAACTACTGCAACAACTGTAGGAGCAGACAGCCCGGTCTCCGGTGTTTGTCTCCGGGCTGCTCGCTATGCTGGCTCAATGCCTCGCCGACAAACACTCCGAACGGGGCTCCGTCGACCTGGCGGCCGCGAACAGGCGCCTGCTTTGCCATCAGCGTCAGCGTTTCTCCACCGGGACATAATCCCGCTCCGCCGCGCCAACATACAGCTGCCGCGGTCGCGCGATCTTCTGGTTCGGATCCGAGATCATCTCTCGCCAGTGCGAGACCCAGCCGACCGAGCGGCCGAGAGCGAACATGACCGTGAACATCGACGTCGGTATGCCGAGCGCCTTGTAAATGAT
>JBFEXY010000192.1:0-5089 GCA_041562415.1 Woeseiaceae bacterium | reverse complement strand
CCCGGGGTGGCTGGCGATGCTGTTCGCGGCGGGCGTCGGCATCGGCCTCATGTTTTTTGGCGTGCTGGAACCCGTGACCCACACGTTGAATCCGCCGCTTGGCATCGATCCCGCTGACACCGAAGCCGCACGGGCAGCCGGTATGTCAGCGGCGATCTATCACTGGGGCCTGCACGCTTGGGGAATCTACGCCATCGTCGGCTTGTCTCTCGCGTTCTTTTGCTTCAACCGGCAGATGCCGCTTACGTTGCGCTCCGCGTTTTTCCCGCTGCTCGGGACGCGTGTATGGGGGCCGTTCGGGCATTTCGTGGACACGGTAGCCGTTCTCGCCACATTGTTCGGCCTGGCAGTATCGTTGGGCTTCGGTGCGGAGCAGATTGCAGGCGGCCTGCACTACCTGTTCGACATTCCGGCGAATACTCCGGTCAAGATTATCCTTATCATTGTCATCATCAGCATAGCGCTGGCGTCCGTGGTCGCGGGCCTGGACAAAGGCGTCAAACGGCTCAGCGAACTCAACATGGCGCTTGCCGCGCTGCTTATGCTGTTCGTCATCATTGCCGGACCTACGCTCGTGATATTTACCGGCATGGGCAAAGCCGTCGTCGATTACCTCTATCATTTGCCGAGCCTGAGCAACTGGATAGGGCGCGATGACGACGCTTTCTTCCACGGCTGGACGACATTTTACTGGGCCTGGTGGATCGCCTGGTCGCCATTCGTGGGCATGTTCATCGCGCGCGTCAGTTATGGCCGAACCGTAAGAGAATTCATCACGTGGGTGCTGATTATTCCGACCGTCATCGGCATCCTGTGGATGTCGACGTTCGGCGGTACGGCACTCGACCAACTATTCACTAATGGCTACATGGGCGTCGCTGACTCAGTACCCGAACTCGCGCTTTTCAAGATGCTGGAACAGTTGCCTTTCACCGGCATCGTATCGACGATAAGCGTGTTCCTGATCGCGATCTTCTTCGTTACGTCGGCCGACTCAGGCTCGCTCGTCATGGATATCATCACGGCGGGCGGCAAGCTGGATGCGCCGGTTCAGCAACGTGTCTTCTGGTGCCTGCTGGCCGGCATGGTCGCTATCGCGCTGATGCTCGGTGGCGGCATGGCATCGCTGCAGGCATTGACGATTTCAGTCGGCTTGCCGTTTGGCGTCGTGCTCTTGTTCATGTGCCTCGGGCTGCTCAAGGGCCTGCGCGAGGAAGAGCAAACTTACTGATGGTATTCAGTCCAGGTTGGGCAGGCCATACAGGGCAATCAGGTAGTAGCTGACGATACCCAGCACTTCCTCGTTTTCGATCACCGGTGCGTGGCTTATGCCGAAGTTTTCGAATAGCCGCGCGCAGTAACGAATATTCATGTCCGGTCGTACCCTAATGACCGGCTTCGCCATGATCTCGTAGACGTTGACACGCTCGGGCGCCCGGTCTTTCGCGATGACCTGCTTCGCGATATCGGAGAACAACAACATGCCGTACTCGTCCTGCTCATCACGTTTCTCGACCATTAGCACTGTCGCCTTGACCCGTTTCATGATGCGCATCGCTTCCAGGACGTCGGTGCGACCGGTGATGAACGTCACTTCCTTGCGCATGACGTCGCGCACGGGCACCCAGGTTGGCTGGCTCATAACTGTTCCTCCACTAATTCGGCCAGTTCTTCGGCCTGGCGCATCACGCCGATAGCGTCTTCGACATCGAGCTGCATGGCGAGTCCTGTACCGGGCTTTTCATCAAATTCCCCCACAGATCCAATCTTCTCGAGAATATGGCGCGACATGTGCCGCTCCACCAGCAGAAGGACAACGTCCGTCTGGCTGACGAGCGACAGGCCGAAGAAGCTCTTGTGCCCTTCGAAGCCTTCACCGCGAGCATGATTGATCACCGTGCAGCCGGTCGCGCCTGCCTCGCGAGCCGCCTCGATGATGGCCGTGGTTTTCGAGTCCTCAACGAACACGATTAGTAATTTGAATTGCATTAGATTACCTCCTTGGAAGTCGATTCTGCGCCGGTTCGTGGCTTGAGTTTGCGGCGGCCGGCGTACCTCTCGCGAATTGCGCTCAATTGCGCGTAGGCCAGGACCGAAATAATGGGAAACAGGCATGTGAATGCGACCAGGCCGAATCCGTCCAGCAGCGGACTGCGGCCGGGCACGGTCTCCGCAAGGCCGAGGCCGAGCGCGGCGACCAGCGGCACGGTTACTGTCGAGGTAGTCACCCCGCCGGAATCATAGGCAAGCGGAATGATCATCCGCGGCGACCAGATGGTCTGGATCACGACGATGATGTAACCGACGAGAATAAAAGCCTGCAGCGGCAGGCCGGCGATGATACGGAAGCACCCCAGGCTAACGCCGGTGGCAGCGCCGATCGCCACCGCGACCCGCAGGCCCCAGACATGGATCGCGCCACCGGACGTCTCGTTGGCTTTCATCGCGACCGCAAGCAGTGCCGGCTCGGCGATCGTGGTTGCGAAGCCGATGCTGAATGCGAACACGTAAACCCAGAAGTAGTGGCTCCAGTGGGATTCAAGCGTTCCCACTTCTCGCATCAGGAATTCCGGATGCGTCAACTGCTCCGCCATGAGTCGCCCGAGAGGGAAAAGCGTCTGCTCGAGCCCGACGAGGAACAGCCCGAGGCCGAGAATCGTGAACACGAGCCCGGCCACCAGGCGCCGCGCGTCCCGCACCGGCTGCCGGATCACGAACAGCTGGAAGAAGATAATGAACAGCACGATTGGCAGCACGTCTGCCGACGTCGACAGGATCGTCTTGAGTCCGGAGCTCATCATATCCATGCAATGATGCTCCCGTAGGCCATGACGAAGATCATCGGCGTCAACGAGGCGAACGCGATCAGGCCGAACCCGTCCATCATCGGGTTCCGGTCACGCAGCGACGAGGCCATACCCACGCCAAGCGCCGCGACCAGCGGCACCGTAACCGTCGACGTGGTTACGCCGCCCGAGTCGTAGGCGATTCCAACGATCTCAGGCGGCGCCACGGCCGTCATCGCAATGACCATGATGTATCCGGAGATGATCAATAGCGGCAACGACCAGCCCAGCAGGATGCGCAATACGCCGATCAGAAGCGCCGTGCCGACCGACAGTGCGACCGTGATACGAAGACCGAGAACGTATTGTGCCCGGGACGCATCCGAATTTTCGATTGCGCCCGCGCTCGCTGCAACCTTCGCCGCCTCGTTGGCCACCGCGGTCAATGACGGCTCCGCGACCGTCGTGCCGAAGCCGAGCAGGAATGAAAACGTCAAAAGCCAGAACACGCTGCCCTTGCGGGCGAGCGCGTAGGCGAGTGACTCGCCTATGGGAAACAGCGCGAGTTCGAGACCGTAGACGAACAGCGTCAGACCCAGGAGCACCAGTATTGCGCCGCTTGCCAGCGCCAGCGCGTTGTCGAGGGGCTGCTGGAGAATAAAGTATTGAAAAAAACCGATCACGATGACGATCGGCGTAAGATCACGAACCCTACCGGCGACGTGCTTCCAAATAGAGCGAAGAAATTTGGTCATCGTCCGCGCGATACCCGCAAAAAAAAGATCTACGGGAGCAGTGTACCCGATACGAACGAATCGATGATTGCTGCAACGCCCGCGACCTGCTTTCCGGATCTCAGGTCATAATCCTCGTCTGTATAACCCCACCAGTCCCAGCAACCCTTGGGATTGAAGAGGCTCTTCTCGATCTGCGGATATGCGACGATCAGGTGGTTTGACTCGGCCCACTCGTTGAACCCGGCCTGCACCGCGAATCGATCGTCGATAAATTCGGCACCCTGTACACAACCGTGGAAGGCAATGTGCAGACTACAATCACCTGGATTGCCTCGGCACGAATCCGGGACATACAGGTAACCCGATTCTGCGACGTGGCTGCCGGATCCGAAATACGCGGACATGTCGGTCTCGACGAGGTTCTCCGGCTTCGCCTGCGGATCGCGGGCATTCAAATCACCGTACAGGTGCTGAAGTATCGCGCCCGCAGTGTCGTAATCGCAGTCGTTGATGTAGTCGCCGCCCCATTCCATGCAGGCGGCGCCGGCGTCGAGCGTCGGCCAGCCGTGTGCGGTCTCGACGTCGTCGACGAACGCGACCTGGTCGGCGGCCACGAAAGCCCGGTAGAAGTCCATCAGTGCCCTGCCAGCTGCCGGCGATACCACCGAATCGGCCGGAGAGTGAAATATCCAGACCCTTGCCGAGTCGAGTTCAGTGACGGGCGCGATGTCACCGGCGGCGCCCGCCTCTCTCGTAAAGCCGATCAGTGGTTCGATGTTCAGACCCTCTCCCGTCATGCACTCTGACAACGCAACCTGCACGTCTCCCTGTGCGCAATGGTAGGGACCCCCGGCAACGATGCCGGCCCCGCCAATCCTGTCGGCGAGCGCGATATGAGACTGCACGGCCATGAAGCCACCCGCGGATACGCCGGATACGGTAATCCGATGTTTCAAGTCGGCATCGAATTCCTTGATCGGCGGCGGCGAGTCCTCCGGGCCTTTGCCGCACGCTGCAAGGACGGCTAAGGCAGCAACGATGACAATTTCTTGCCGTTCAAATCGTTTCAAGGAATGTCGTGATGGCATCGACTGCCTCCTGTTCGTCGAGTAACGGCGCATGTCCGCGGTTCTTCACGGGTACGACCCTCAGATCGGGCTTGCGCTTGCACATCTTCTCGATGATGGGCTCGGTCAGGATGTCAGACAGCACGCCGTGCACGAGCAATGTCGGCACGGCAGCGAGATCGTCGAATATCGCCCACGGATCGACATCGAGGCCGGAGACGCCTTCACGTGCAGCATGGCCGATATTGCGGTCAAAATTAAGATCGAATCTGCCGTCATCCATCTGCCGATAGATCGATTCTGTGTAGAACTGCCATTGCTGATCATTCCAGTCGGGATAAGCAATCGAATACACCGATTTCGCCTGCTCGATGGCATCCACCAGGTTACTGACCACCTCGAGGCGCCCGGCGGTCGAGGTAACCCGCGCGATTCCGCCCGGATCGGCTTCCGGACCGATATCGTTCATCACCGCGGCAGCGATGCGTCCGGGCCGCTG
>JBFEXY010000191.1:0-5113 GCA_041562415.1 Woeseiaceae bacterium | reverse complement strand
CGGTTCGGCCAACTGGGACAAGCTGAGTTTCCGCACCAACAAGGAGCTCAACATCGCGACCTCACATCCGCCGTACGTCGACGGCTTGCTCGAGGAGATCTTCGCCCCTGACTTCGCACAATCCGTCGAGCTGACCGAGCCTTTCCCGGTGCGCTGGTCGGACCACCTGATGGAAGTCGTTGCCGACTACCTGTTGTAGGAGTAGCTCTCGAACCGTGAATGATCGCGGGCCGAGGCTGGTCGCGCAAAGCTAGCGGCCGCCGCTGCCGCCCGGGAACAGCTGCGTCGAACGGCCGGCGATGCCCCTGAGGCCCGCCATGAACAGCCAGATGAACAACAATGGCAGCAGGATCGTCTGCAGCACGAAGATCGCAATCAGGCTGACGATGTGCTCGGCGGCGTTGGAGGTGCTTTCCTTCAGTTCCTGCATACGGTCGCCGACACGCATTGACTGCAGCGATTCGTCGATCATCTCGCCGAGGCGGTCCATGAACGACTGATCGTCAGGTGCTACCGCCTGCGCCTCATCGTTGATGCGCTCGATGTCCTCGGTCGTATCCCGCAGGATCGCCGTCGCTTCCGCCTGCTTCGGCGCGAGGAACGCATCGGAAATCAGCGTCGTGCCGACGATCAGCACGGGCACCGCGAACCGCACGAACAGCAGGAACAACAGGATTCGCAAGGCCGGCCCCGCGTACTGTGCCGCCCTGGAGCGGGGTGCCCATATCACGACCAGGAACCCTGCAGCCGCTGCAAAAAGGAACCCGGTTACGCCCCACCAGCTCGTGATGTTCAGGAGCAATGCCTGCAGGCCCAGCGAGCTCGCGGCTATCAGCATCACGGCCGAGAAGCGCTCGATCAGGTCGTTGATCGGGTCGAGAATTTCGCCGACGGACAGCACCACGCCAACGCCTCCGGGCTCGAGCGCGACCTCGGTGCCCTGTGCAGCGGAGATCACACCGTTGAGTGTGCGCGCCACGGCAAAGGTCACCAGCGCATTTTTCAGCGCATTTTCAGCCTGCTCTTCGGATGCCCTGTCGATATGGCCCGTCGAGGCCCCGGCGACAGCCAGCACTATGACTACTGTCCACAATAAGCGCTTTCTCAGCATGCTTCGATGATCCGTGTAAGCGGCGACGACTGCATTATAAGGTGCCCGCCCATGCGGAGTGCGTCACACGAAAAATGACGACCAGTTAACAGTTCCGGAAGAATTCCCGGGCAACGCTGGTTTTCATTCCCTGCGCCTGTCAAAAAGTGGCCATGGACACGTGGAGTTCCGCTATGGCCACGCACAGCAAGGACAACGTCGACTACCGACTGCTGAACCGCCTCAACAAGCTGGTGATCTGCAGCCGTTGCCTCAGGCAGGGGCGCGTCACGCCGATACCGCAGGTGTTCTCCTCGTATCATCGCCCGAGGAACGTCTGCGACAACTGCCGGGACGAAACCGGCGCGGGCCTCGGCGTAGGCCGCCACGGCCATCGACGCAAACTCGCCAAGGTACTCAAGCTACACCGCTGATCCTGCGAACGGGTGCAAGGCCCCGCATCCGGTGCCACAATACCGGAACTTCGCTAGCAACGAGTTGCAGATGGCAAAACTGTATTTCTATTACTCGTCGATGAACGCCGGCAAGTCGACGTCGCTCCTGCAGTCCAGTTACAACTACCGCGAGCGCGGCATGAATACAGTCGTGCTCGCGCCCGCGCTCGACGATCGCTATGGCACCGGCAAGGTGACGTCTCGAATCGGCCTCGAATCCGAGGCTACGACATTTACGCCGAAGGATAACCTTTTCGACCTGATCCAGTTCATCGTCGCGGATGAGCCCCTGCACTGCGTCCTTATCGACGAAACACAGTTCCTCACCAAGGAACAGGTATTCCAGCTCGGCGAGATAACTGACAGCCTGAATATCCCGGTGCTGGCGTACGGCCTGCGCACGGACTTCCAGGGCGAACCGTTCGAAGGCAGCAAATACTTGCTCGCCTGGTCGGACAATCTCAAGGAGATCAAAGCCATCTGCCACTGCGGCACCAAGGCTACGATGGTTGTACGCATGGACGAGGAGGGCAACGCGGTGCGCGAAGGTTCACAGGTCGAGATCGGCGGCAATGACCGCTACGTCTCGATGTGCCGCAAGCACTTCAAGAAGAATTTCTACCGCTGATCAGTTCGACTTGTTGCCGTAGGTTGGCAGGTTTTCGCTCGGAATCGGCAGCAGCGCCGTATTTTCCTGCGCAAGCAGGTCACGCATGTCGTCGAGCGTCTTCATGATCGCAGTATCTGTGAATTCGTTACCGCTCATCGCACCGCGGGACTTCGCATAGGGATCACAGAACTTGACTCGATGATCGCCCACCGTAATAACGTCGTTGTCGATCAGCACGTGGTTCGACACGCGCCTCGAGTTCACGAAGGTCCCGTTGCTACTGTTCAGGTCCATCATAAACGTGGTGTTGCCATGCCGGACGAGCAGCAGGTGATGCCGGCTGACGAACCGGCTGGGGATTGCAATGTCATTGTGTTCCGAGCGGCCGATTAGCAGCCTCGGCTGGTCGAAGGTGAGTTCCTTCAAGGTTTCGCCATCCTTGGTAAGAAACAGTTTGGGCGGCTCTGGAATGATCCCTGTAGAGTTCTCAAGTTCGGCGAGAGTCTGATCGTCCCATTCAGAGAAAGGCAGCGTCGGACGCTCGACCGCCGAGATTGCGACCGGCAGCCCCTCTGCTCGCGAAAGCGCCAATTCGGCAATTCGATCGAGTACGCCCGGCCAGCCGCCAGACGCATCCCACAGTTCGACGCACACGGAGTTTGGAAACACGTATTCCGGTATCGAGCTTCCGGCCCTGCGAAGCTTCTCGCGCAAGTACTCCTTGGCGTCTTCGCAGGACATCGGGCGCATTTGGAAGTTGACGGTTATGCGGCGTGCAATGGCTGCCATTGCGGGTGCTTCGATGATCGATTCGAGGGACCGGTCGCTTACGAGCACGATCTTGAGCGCGCTCGTAAGCTTGTTAGCTCTGATGCATTTAAGATCGGCCAGGCTGCACAGCGCGCGCAGAGCGCTGGGATTGAGCCGGTGAGTGTTTTCGATAACCAGCAATGGCGGCTGGTGTTTCGTTGCCTGCTGCAATGCGAACACACGGATCATCGCAAGGAGTTCACGGTCGGACCCAAAATCGGCTTCGTAGCCGAATTGCCGCAGTGTAGCTTCGAGCAGAGTTGCAGTGTTGAGTCCTGTACCATCGACCACTGCGCACTCCTGATCGTCGTCGCGCGTATCGGCGAGATGCTGGATGAGAGTGGATTTTCCGGACAGGGGTGGGCCCTGCAGCAGGGCGAGCCCGGTCGGCGTTTTGCAGGCTGCGCGAATGGCCTCGAGCCCCTCAAGGTGCGAGGCATACGATACAATCGGCTCCTGTTTGCCCTGGTTGCGGAAGGGTTGTTCCCTTAGACCTGCCGCGGCTAGATCCATACGCTTGAATTCGCTCCTGTTGTTATTGGGTAATACGCGCTGTTATCGTTGCGCGCCGAGCGTTTTTATGTCCAGATTCTTCAGTCTACGGTCGCGCGGCAACCCGTGCAAACGACAATTGGTGAAACCTTTACGCATCAGGAAGACGCAGACGCGTTCTCGATATTTATTTAGGAATATTAAATAAGCTAATGAATAAAAAGGATTTTGAGCAGCAGAACCAATGTGTCTGTGATCGGCGACGAGGTCTAAAGCGTTGACTGCACAACTATCGGCGGAGAACCTGACGCTGTTCCGCGGCGATCGCTGCCTGTTCCGGGGTGTCAGTTTTGCGCTGAATTCCGGCGAGTTGCTGATTCTCGAGGGTTCGAACGGCAGCGGTAAGACGAGCCTTATGAGGGCGATCGTGGGCATGCTCGATCTGGAGAAAGGTGTGGTGAGCTGGAATGGCATGCCGGTCGCCGAGCAACGCCAGGTCTTTCATGGTGCATTGGTGTGGACGGCCCACCGCGTCGGACTCAAGGCGGATCTTACCCTGGTCGAAAACCTGCGTTTCGAGGCTGCGTTGCGTCCGCAGGGCAGCGACGGCCTCGAGACAGTACTCGAGCGCCTCGAGATCAGTCGGCTGAAGCCGTTGCCGTTGCGCTCGCTGTCAGCCGGCCAGCAACGTCGCGTAGCGCTCGCCCGCATGCTGCTCGCGGACGTGCCGTTGTGGCTGATGGACGAGCCGTTTACCAACCTCGACCGGGAGGGCCGTGCCCTGGTGATGCAGCTCGTCAAGGAACACCTGGACAAAGGCGGCATGTGCGTGATGGCGGCGCACCAGGACGTCGAGATCGATGCGCCGGTAAAGAAGGTGGTGCTGCAATGACGGGCCCCGAGCGGCACATGCCAGGTATGATGAGCGGGCTCGTGGCGGTTGCGCGGCGTGACCTGCTGCTTGCCTGGAAACGCCCCGGGGACGTGCTCAACCCGCTGTTCTTCTTCGCGATGGTGTGCACGCTGTTCCCGCTCGCCGTCGGGCCGAGCGCGGAGCAGCTCACTTTCAGCGGCCCCGGAGTATTGTGGGTTGCCGCACTGCTGGCGATGCTGATTTCGCTGAACAGCCTGTTTATCTCCGACTTTGACGATGGCAGCCTCGAGCAACTGCTGGTGAGCCCGCAGCCCTTGCCGTTGGTCGGTCTGGGTAAGACAATCTCGCACTGGCTGACCAGCGGCTTACCGCTTGTACTGGTTTCTCCCATCGTGGCTATCACTTATCGAATGCCGGTCGACGTTGTCCTAGTGTTGATGCTGACCCTGACGCTCGGCACCATTAGCCTGAGTCTGTTAGGCTCGATAGGGGCGGCGCTGACGGTCGGCCTGCATCGCGGCACCGCGTTGCTGAGCTTGCTGATCTTGCCGTTGTCGATGCCGGTGCTCATCATCGGCGCCAACACCGTGTCGCTCGCGGCCGGTAACGAGACATATTCAGCCGGAATCTGGGCGCTGTCCGCTTACGCGGTCGGTACGCTGAGTCTGGCGCCTTATGCAACAGCCGCCGCATTACGTATTAGTAACGAGTAGAATCCCCGCCCATGTGGAAATGGTTTCACCAGTTGGCCTCGCCGCCACACTTCTATAGGATTGCCCCGG
>JBFEXY010000190.1:0-5119 GCA_041562415.1 Woeseiaceae bacterium | reverse complement strand
GGCGGAGAGCAGCGAATCAGCAATTTCCTGCTTTGGAATCTCGCGTACGCCGAGCTGTGGTTCACTGACGTCTTGTGGCCCGATTTCGGTGCGGCCGACTTCGAGTCCGCGCTCGACTATTACTCTCGGCGGCAGAGGCGCTACGGGCACACGGGCGAGCAACTCGAGGCCGTGAAATGTTGAGAGAGCGCGTGATTACGGCGGTGATTGCGGTCGCCGTCCTGCTCCTGGTGTTGTTCCTGTTACCGCGCGTGTTGACGCAGGGGGTCATCGCACTGGTGATACTGGCCGGCGCGTGGGAGTGGTCCGGATTCCTTGGCTCGCCTTCGAGGCCACTACGAGCGCTGTACGTAGTGCTCATTGCGCTCCTGATGGGCCTCATTACCTGGCAGGCGCCGCAGATCAACGGCCCGCTGTTCAAGTTGGCGCTGGTGTGGTGGGTTGGCGCACTCGTATGGACGCTTTTCTACCCGACGCCCGTTCCCGCCGTCGTCCGCTGGGTCGCAGGGGCGCTGGTGTTGCTGCCGCTCTATAACGCCCTTATCGCCCTCTACCTCGCCAGTCCCGCCATACTGCTCGGCGTCTTGCTGATCGTTTGGGCCGCGGACACGGGCGCGTTTGCCGCCGGCAAGCTGTTCGGACGGGTCAAGCTCGCGCCGAAAATCAGCCCGGGCAAGACCTGGGAGGGGGTTATTGGCGGCTTGCTGACGGTGGCCATGCTGGCGACTGCCGGCGCGTACTTTTTCGATGCGCGCGTCGGTGTACTCGTACCCTTCTGCCTCGCCATTGCATGCGCTTCTGTCATCGGAGACCTGACGGTCAGCATGTTCAAGCGGACGGCCGGTCTCAAGGACAGCGGTACCCTGTTTCCGGGTCACGGTGGTGTCCTCGACCGCGTCGATAGCGTGGCCGCTGCTGCACCCTTGTTCGCGCTGGGCATCGCCTGGACGGGGCTGCAGTGATGCGCGTTCAGTGCAGGTTCATTCGCGAGCGTGCAGGCTCTCGGGGACGCTGGCGGGAACCGGCGGCCTCTGCGAAAGTCCACTATACAAGGCAATCCCGACCGCTCGGCACAGAGGCCGAAACGGTATGCTCAATCTATTGATTTTATTAAGGAAAAAATCTTCGCATGGATAGTGCTTTCGGCAGTCTGCTGGCTTTCATAGTCGCCATTAGCGTCCTGGTGGCCGTCCACGAGTACGGTCATTACATCGTCGGGCGCTTGACCGGCATGAAGGTGCTGCGGTTCTCGATCGGCTTCGGCAAGCCGATCTGGACACACATCGGCGGCCAGGATCGCACTGAATACTGCATATCAGCGATTCCTCTCGGTGGCTACGTACGCTTCCTGGACACCCGCGAGGGGCCCATACCCGAAGCCGACGAAGGCCGGGCATTCAACCAGCGTCCGGTTCCGCAGCGCATAGCCGTGTTGCTTGCCGGACCCGCGGCCAATTTCCTGTTCGCGATTTTCGCGTACTGGGCGCTGTTCCTGTACGGCATCCCCACGCTGGTGCCGGCCGTGGGGCAAGTGGAGCCGGGCTCCTATGCGGCGCAGGCGGGACTCGAACAGGGCGACCGGATCGTTGCGGTGGGCGACGTTGATACTGCGGACTGGGAGTCGGCTCTCGTCGAGATGCTCGACCAGATGGTATCGGAGGGCCGAGTGCCCCTGACGCTTGAGGCCGAGGATGGCTGGCGGCGTGACGTGACCATCGACGTCGGTTCTGATGCGCGCCGGCTCACGGAACCCGGCATGCTGTTCGAAGGCCTCGGTTTCCTGCCTTTTGGTGCCGGCGACCTGCCGGCCGACATCGGCCGTGTGGAGGATGATGGTCCCGCAAAAACTGCGGGCCTGCAGCCAGGCGACCGAATCGTCGGGCTTGACGGCTTGCCGATTCTGGATTTTGCGGATCTGGTCAATGCCGTGCAGTCGCGGGCGAACAAGACGGTCGCCGTTGATTACCTGCGGGACGGGCAGCGCCTGTCCACGACCCTGGTCGTGCAGGAGCAGCTCGTGGACGGCGAAGTCCGTGGCCGTCTGGGGGTTGCCCACAGTGGCGATTTCAGCGATTTCTATTACCAGCGGCGTTACGGTCCGGCCGATTCGCTCACGCAGGCCATGGCGCGGACCTGGTCGTCGACCGTATTTACGTTGCGGATGCTGGGCCGTATGGTGACCGGCGACGTTTCCATCAAGAACATAAGCGGACCGATCAATATTGCACAATTCGCGGGCGAATCGGCGCAGCGCGGACTGGATTATTTCCTCGGATTCCTTGCGATCGTCAGTATCAGTCTCGGAGTACTCAACCTGTTGCCGATCCCGGTGCTCGACGGCGGCCAGATCGTCTACCAGTCTATCGAAGGCATGAAGGGTAGCCCGCTGTCGGAGCGCACTCAGATCATGGGCCAGCA
This sequence comes from Woeseiaceae bacterium, assembly GCA_041562415.1. GTDB lineage: Bacteria > Pseudomonadota > Gammaproteobacteria > Steroidobacterales > Woeseiaceae > UBA1847. The sequence continues at coordinate 2,701 of JBFEXY010000190.1, read as the reverse complement.
AATCGGCATATTTGCATTGATTCTGTTGATGAGCTTCGCTTTCTACAACGATCTTGCGAGAATCTTCGGTTGAAACTGCCGGCACCCGGAAGCCCAGGATGAGATACAGAGGAAAACCGTTGCTCACTGCCTGGCGCAGAATGACCTTAGGCATTCTGCTTGCGGTAGTGTCTTTGCCGGCGTTGGCAGATTTCGAGGCTTTCGTCGTAAGGGACATGCGCGTCGAGGGTCTGCAGCGAATCTCTGAAGGCACGGTGTTCAACTACCTGCCCATCAATATCGGGGACACGATCGACGATATTCGCATCGGCGAAGCAATTCGTGCGCTTTACATGCAGGGACTATTCGACGACATCGAGATGCGCAGGGATGGCGACGCACTGATCATTGCGGTGAAAGAGCGGCCATCGATCGAGAGCTTCGAAATCGAAGGCAACAAGGACATCAAGACAGAGGATCTCATGGAGTCTCTCCGTGGCGTCGGTCTCGCGAAGGGACGGACGTTCGATCGCTCGACACTCGATAATGTCGCGATGTTCATGCGGGAGCAGTATTACGATCGCGGCAAGTACGGCGTGCAGGTCGATACGACCGTCGAGGATCGACCGAACAACACGGTGCGTATCAAGATCGACGTCAAGGAAGGCGACCGCGCGAAAATCAGGCAGGTCAACATCGTTGGGAACACATCCTTCGACGAAGACGAGATAAGGGACGACTTCAATCTTGACACCGCCAATTGGCTGTCGTGGCTTCGTCAGGACGATCGTTATGAGAAGCAGGGGCTCGAGGGCGACCTCGAGACGCTGCGTTCGTTTTACATGGACCGCGGCTATGCGAATTTCAGCATCGAGTCCACGCAGGTAGCCATATCGCCAAACAAGAAAGATATCTTCGTCACCATAACGATCAACGAGGGTGACAAGTACACGATTTCCGATATAAAACTCGTCGGCGACATGGTGGTTCCGGAGACATTCCTTAGAGCAATGGTTCTTGCCCAGCCGGGTTCGATATTTAATCTCGGGTTACTCACGCAATCTGCCGAATTCATGTCGCTGCGGCTCGGTGAACAGGGCTACGCCAACGCGGAGATCGAGCCGGTTCCCGAACTCGACCACGAAAACAAGACAGCCGAGATTACGTTCTACGTGGATCCGAAGAGCCGTGTTTACGTCCGGCGAATCAACTTCAACGGTATCGACGAGGTCGATGACGAGGTATTGCGTCGCGAACTTCGGCAGATGGAAGGCGCGTATCTCTCAAACGTCTTGATCGACCGTTCGAAATTTCGCCTGCAGCGTCTGCCGTATATCGAACCTACGGTTGATGCCCAGACGATTCCGGTGCCCGGCAGTCCGGATCTTGTCGACGTGGATTTCAACATGGAGTACCGGATGCCGGGGCAGTTTTCCGGTGGCATCGGTTACTCAGAGTCGCAAAAGCTGCTGTTGAACGGCAGCATCGTGCACACCAATTTCCTCGGTACCGGTAACCGGGTGGCGCTCGAAGTGTCGACCGGCCGTTTCTCCAAGTTCTACAACATCTCTCACACCGATCCATACAGAACAATGGACGGCGTCCGGCGTACAATCAGTCTCAACTATCGTGACATTACGCAGTTCACGTCTGCCGCCTCGGACTTCTCCACGACCACTGCCGGTGCTTCCATCGATTATGGCTACCCCATCAGCGAGTTCCAGTCCTTGTCGTTCGGTCTCGCCTACCAGCGTTCGGAACTGTTGTCGTCCACGTCGAGCACACGGCAGTCACAGGACTGGGTTGCAAACAACGGCAACCCCTTCATCCAGGACGTCGGTGGCGGTATCGTTTTCTTCGGCACCGAGTTCGATGCCTACGAGTTGATTGCGGGCTGGACGTACGACAGCCGTAACCGGGCGCTCTTCGCAACACGGGGCATGCGGCATCAGTTTTTTATCTCGGGCACGGTCCCCGGCAGCGAGGTGGAGTACTTCACCGCTCGTTACAACACGACAATCTATTGGCCGCTCTGGCGCGGGTTTGTTTTGCGCTACAACCTCGAAACCGGCCTGGGCGAGGCCCTTGGCGACACGACCGCTCTGCCACCTTACAAGCAATTTTTTGGCGGTGGACCCGGTTCCGTGCGCGGCTTTCGGGAGTCATGGCTCGGTCCGCGCGACAGCTTCGGCAACCCATACGGTGGTAATGTGTTGGTCGCCAGTCAGTTAGAGCTTATAATTCCGTTGCCGGAAAAATGGGCCAGCCAGGCGCGGGCTTCAATTTTTTACGACGTCGGTAACGTATTCAATACGGGTGAGGTTGCATTCACCGACAAGCTCGGGGGTCCGATCGAATATAAGCCCGAGTTTGACGAGTTACGTACTTCTGTCGGTGTGGGCGTTCAGTGGCTTGCGCCGATGGGATTATTTCGCTTCAGTTACGCGTATCCGCTCAACAACTACGCCGGTAACGACAGGTTTTTCGGAGACGAAATCGAAAGATTCCAATTCTCCATTGGTCAAGCGTTTTAAGGAATGGACATTATATGAGTTTTATCAAGCGACACCTGCTTAGAGCAGCTGCGGGCATTGCCCTCGTTATCGTATTTGCGATGCCGGCTGCCGCGCAGGAAGTAAAGATCGGTGTGGTCAACGTACCGGTACTGTTGGATCGTGCACCTCAAACCAAGGCGGTTATGGACTCGCTTCAGGAAGAATTT
>JBFEXY010000189.1:0-5137 GCA_041562415.1 Woeseiaceae bacterium | reverse complement strand
GCCTGGCGATCGAGCACCGCACTGCGCAATTGCTGGAGAAGTCCCGCATAGAAGCCTTCGAGAACGAGGATCACGGCGACGACCGCCGCGAGTGCCGTCGTGGTCAGGACGCTGCGGACGACGTCGAATCGAAGTTGCCGGCAGACGAAGCGAATCATTTTGGAGCCCCCCTGAACGGAGTGACTCGCTCGTTGAATCTTGTTGATCGTTCCATCCATTTGTTAACCGCGTACATCGCAACGAGCCAGACCATGAGTCCGGTCAACCAGAGCAACGGCGTCGCGTAGGGGAACCGGAGGCAGCTATCCAGCAGCCAGTAGCCGGCCAGGATCATCACGACCGGTACCACCACAAATACGATGCCTGCAACAGTGAATGCGCTGCTAGGCACATTGACGAGAATCCGGTCTCCAACGCGACATTCGGGCACCTGCCGGATTCGAAACGTGCGATATGCGCGTGCGGGTCCGCTGAACGTGCACTGCGACTTGCTGGCACAGGCACGGCAGCCCGATCCGACCGGCACCTTGACGTACATCCATCCCTTGTCAATTCGGGTGACTAGGCCAGGGTCTGTACTGAGCGCGATCATAAATCCACTCCGGAATTCCGTGCCGCTGGTGTGATGAACCTCGGTGCACCGGCACTTCGCAACTGTTTATCCGATGTGTTCGGAAGGCCGTTTGGAACCATTGCGGTACCTCGTTTCAATCTCATATCGGCTCTTAATGCCTTAACGCTCCTGCGATCGTTCAGGCAGCGATAAATCATCTGGCCGTGTGCCGGAGCGCACGGCCAGATGACGGGCCGCCTTAGCGTTCAGCCTGCTCGGCAAGCATCGACTCAAGCATGATCTGCATCATGTCAACGCGAGTTTCCAGGTCGCCGAGACGAGAGGCGTCGCTGGTGTGCTCCCGGGGGACCGAGGACATCATCGACCGGTGACCGCCTGTGGCATCTTGCGCTTCGTGCCCGGCGCCATGACGCGGACCCAGGTGCTGCAAAGTGACTGCGCGCATGTGAGTGCCGCCAAGGTCACGCATGAGGTCCATAGCCTCGAACATGTGGACGCGATGTTTGGTCATCAGCTCCTGTTTCCGGCTGCTGTCACCAGCTTTGTGAATCGCATCCATTTCCTCTGCCATGGTTGACATCAGCTCACTGAGCCGCTGTTCCCGCTCTACCCGAAGCGCCTGCTCCGCCTGCCACTGCTCGCCAATCAAGCGCGCATAGTCCGTCTCCTGCGACCACAGGCTTCCGGCCATCAGCATCGTCGCGGTTGCAATTACGATGATCAGTATTCTCATTGTCTTGCTCCTGGAAGCAGCATCCGCCGCTTCCCTGTATTCGATAGTTGCACGGTATTGCGTGCGTGTGATTCGGTATCCGGCAGTTTGCGGCGCGCCCCGTTTCCAGGGGTGCGTCAGCCGAAACCTAGAAAAAAACTGTCGGAATGCAGCTATTCCAGGTACACGCAGTAGGCTTCGGTGAAAGCAACAGGTGGTGGGAGGTGCTCCGCTTGCGGAATCCAGCCGGGTTCGAAAGCGGTTCTCTGGATTTCCGACACCGTGGCGGCGGGAGCAGCCGCGTTGCCGCCGTCCGCGCCGGTGTCGGCCGACTTCGGGCTGGAGAAACTACTGGAGGCAACGATGTCGTCGCAATTGACCGGCGAAAGACTGTCCGAGTCGTCGCAGTGCAGGCATTGCTCCGCCGGAATACCCGGGCCATGATGCACAACGATCGACAACTGGACGCTGTTTGCGTCATCAGGCGTACCGTCAAACGATGCAGCCATGACGCAGGGCTGCAGCAGCAAACCGAGCCATGCCAGCACCCCTGCCGCCAAAGCGCGTTTCGCGCTGCGGTGGCGGATGTTTCGGGCTTTAGCGAAAATGCTCATGACCTTTCCAGTCATACTATCGACACGACGGTTTCAGCCGTCAATCCGCGTTCATACCTATTCGCCTGGCAAGCTCTCCCCGTGCGGGGCGCTATCGGGTGTCCTTTCTTGATCGTTGTATATTTCGACCTGCGGCATGCGCCGCAGTTCCGTCCTCTCATCGCCGCCGTTAACAATCGCATTGCAGCATTCATTCGTGCAGCGACGCCGGAGACACGCGAGTTCCGTCGACCAGGCGGACCAGCCGATCGACGCTGTCGACTGCGATGATCCCATGCTCTAACCCGAGCTCGCGAGCGCACGCCGACAGCGCCTCGATGATCTCGTCGACCTTTTCCTCGACAGTGTAGAGGGTCAGCTTGGCGTTGTTCTTCATCAGGTCCTTGCGGAAATAATCCGGGTGTTCGCCATGGCCCTGCACGGTTTCCACGGTGACTCCCGGGACGCCACACTCTCGCATGTATTTCTCCACGGACTGCAGGGAGTCTATCGGCATAATGGCCGTAATACGTTTGATGTTCATGATCCGACCTCCCGTACGACTAAAACTTCGGCTGCCTCATCGAGTCGCGTACGAATACCGCGACCAAAACTTTTCGTAGCGGAACTCGCCTTCAGGCAAGTGCCTGACGCGCGTTTGGAAACACGGACATTTACTCCTGGTGGGGCTCCAGATGACCCTGACGAGTCGCATACACATGACTCTTCCCATCGGAGCCGTAGGCGACGATGTCGTATGTGACAGCGTTCGGGCCTTCCATGCCGGGTGACCCTGCAGGCATTCCCGGTACGGCGACACCGTTGATATCCGATGGCCTCTTGTCCAGAAGTTCCTTGATGATGTCCGCTGGAACATGACCCTCGATCCAGTATTCACCGGCGACGGCAGTGTGGCATGACGCCATTGCCGGGGGCACACCAACTTCTTCGCGAACGGGTTGCGTCGATGCCACATCTTTCACGGCGACGGTCAGACCACTTTCACGCAGGTGATCGATCCACTTGTGGCAGCACCCGCAATAGGGTGACTTGAAGACCACCAACTCAGCCTCACTTGCGATCGCCGATCCATCGTTTTCCGCTTGTGCTCCCGCAGAGATCGCGACAGCCAGAGTCGCCCCCACGACAACCAGGATTGCCAGTGCCCATACGAAATTCGGTTGCGTACTTCCGTTGATTCTTTCAATTCGATTGACACTCATTTCATGTGCTCCTCTTCATACTGCCCGGAATGTCGTGCGACTTCCGGGCACCCAGGTTCAATGCGCCATTTCTTGCATTTCCTTGACGGCAGAACGGCCGCGCCAGATCAGGAATAGTGCCGGTATCACGATCAACGTCAGGATCGTCGCGCTGACCATGCCGCCCACCATAGGCGCTGCAATGCGGCGCATGACTTCCGAGCCGGTGCCGCCGCCCAGCATGATCGGCAGCAGGCCCGCGATGATTGCGGCGACCGTCATCATGATCGGGCGGACGCGCAGCAGCGCGCCGTCGATTACGGCCTGCTGGACGTCTCCAATCGTCAGCGATCGGCCTGCGGATTTCGCATCGGCCATATGTCGCCTTATCGCCTGGTTCAGGTACACGAGCATGACGACGCCGATCTCGACGGCCACACCGGAGAGCGCGATGAAGCCCACCCCGACCGCCACCGAGAGTTCGTAGCCGAGCCAGTACAGCAGCCACAGTCCGCCGATCAGCGCCATAGGCAAGGTGCCGAGTATGATCGCGACTTCCGGGAAGCGTCGGAAGTTGATGTACAGCAGCAGTGCGATAATCGCCAACGTTACCGGACCGACGACCGCGAGGCGCTCCTGCGCACGCACCATGTATTCGTACTGGCCGGACCAGGCGAGCGAATAACCCGTCGGCAGCTCGACTTGCTCCGCGACTACGCGCTGTGCTTCCGCAACGTAAGAGCCGAGATCGCGTCCGCTGATGTCGACATAGATCCAGCCGTTGAGCCGGGCGTTCTCGCTCTTGATGACGGGTGGGCCGTCGACGACCCTGACGTCGGCAACGTCGGCCAGCGCGATACGTGCGCCCTGCGGCGTAACGATCGGCAACAGTCTCAATTGCTCTACGGAGTCGCGAACGCGCTGTGGATAGCGCAGGTTTACCGGGTAGCGCTCCAGCCCTTCAACGGTCTGAGTGACGTTCATGCCGCCCACGGCGGAGCGCACGACGTCCTGCACCTCGGCGATGTTGAGGCCGAAGCGTGAGGCACGCTTGCGGTCGATGTCGACGTCGATATAACGGCCACCTGCAACGCGTTCTGAATAGACGGATGCCGTGCCTTCGACATCTGCAAGTACCACCTCGAGTTCCTGCCCGATGCCTTCGATCACCTCGAGGTCCGGCCCCGCCACCTTGATACCTACCGGCGTCTTGATGCCCGTCGCGAGCATATCGATGCGCGTCTTGATCGGCATGACCCACGCATTGGTGAGCCCCGGGTACTGCACCACGCGGTCTAGCTCGGCGCGGAGACCTTCCGCTGTCATTCCCTCGCGCCATTCCTCGCGCGGCTTGAACTGGATGACCGTCTCGATCATCGTTAGCGGCGCCGGGTCCGTCGCGGTTTCAGCGCGGCCGATCTTGCCGAATACCTGTTTCACCTCGGGCACGGCAAGAATCATCTTGTCTGTCTGCTGCAGGATTTCACGCGCCTTGTCGATTGACACGCCCGGGTAGGTGGTGGGCATGTACATCAGATCGCCCTCGTCGAGCGGCGGCATGAATTCGGAACCAAGTTGCGTGGCGGGCCAGAGGCCCACCACCAGGATGATGAGCGAAACCGCGAGCGTCGTCTTCGGCGCCCTGATGACCAGGTTGATAATCGGCCGGTAGACCGCGATGAGGCCGCGATCGAGCGGGTTCTTGTGCTCCGGGACAATCTTGCCGCGGATGAAGAACCCCATCAGCACCGGCACCAGCGTTATCGACAGGCCGGCGGCTGCCGCCATCGCGTAGGTCTTGGTGAACGCGAGCGGCGCGAACAGGCGGCCTTCCTGAGCCTCCAGCGTGAATACGGGCAGGAAGCTGAGCGTGATGATCAGCAGTGAGAAGAACAGTGGCGGACCGACCTCGGTTGCCGCTTCCTGCATGATGCGCCAGCGGTTTTCGTCCGTCAGCGGTTCTTTCTCGATGTGCTTGTGGGCGTTCTCGATCATCACGATCGCGGCGTCGACCATCGCGCCGATGGCGATGGCGATGCCGCCGAGCGACATGATG
>JBFEXY010000188.1:0-5172 GCA_041562415.1 Woeseiaceae bacterium | reverse complement strand
ACCGGCTTCGTGATGGGTACCAACGACCTGGCCAAGGAACTCAGTGCCGTGCCGACGCCCGATCGTCTCGCGTTCCTGTTTTCACTCTCAGCGGCGTTGGCGGCAGCCCGCGCGTATCACCTGGTTGCCATCGACGGCGTTTATAACGACATCCGCAACGATGCGGGGCTCTCAGTGGAGTGCGAGCAGGGCAGGGTGCTCGGGTTCGATGGCAAGACCCTGATTCACCCCTCGCAGATAGAGACCGCTAACCGGATTTTCTCTCCCAGCGAGGCCGAGCTTGACCACGCGAGGGCTGTGGTCGAAGCCTTCGCACTCCCCGAGAACCGCGGCAAAGGCGTCATCAGCCTCAACGGGCAGATGGTCGAGCTGCTGCACCTGCAGCAGGCCGAGCGATTGATCGCGATCGACGACGCCATCCGGCAGATGGCGTCTTAGCTCAGCCTGTATTAGCTCGCCTCAGGATTGTTCACGAAGTCCGCCGTGTCTTTGACGGTAGGCGCATTGATGGCCGGGCGGTACTGCGCTTCGTACTCGGCCGCCTTGCTGGCCCGCTTGATCATGCCTTCCAGGTTCGGCCGCTTGCCGTCCGGAGTTTCTGCCGAACCGATGCCGCCGCCGAACTCGAAGATCATCTTCACGCCTTCGCCGAAGGCCGTCAGCAGGTTCGCGTGCCACATCACCGGGTTGAACAGCTGGTAGTAGAGGCCTTCGCGGATATTCGCCGGATCGGCCTCGTGAAAGCCGCCCGTGTAATTCGACAGGACGCGCGCTTCGGCTGAACCGAAGCTGGCTTCTTCCAGCACCGGTCGAAACAGCTCCGCGGCCTTGTCCATGTAGTAGGTGTGGAAGGCGCCTTCCGTCTTCAACCGCACCGGGCGCTTTCTCGCGAACTGTTCCTGGACTGCCTGTTCCACCTGTTCCAGGTCTTCGCTGCGGCCACCGATGACCGTCTGTTCCGGCAGGTTGCAGCCGGCCACGGCGCAACGGTATTTCTCGGCGATGGGTTTAATGGTCTCGAGATCCAGCGGAAAGGCACTCATCTCTCCCTCACCGTGGGTGCCCATCAACTCACCGCGCTTCTGCACCAGTTTCAAGGCGTCTTCGAAACTGAGAATCCCGGCGGCAACCAGCGCCGTGTATTCGCCGAGACTGTGTCCTGCGGCGATCGCGGGTCTCAGCCGGTCGTCGGTCAACTCCCTGAAGACCTCCAGGCACGCGACGGAATGGGTCAGCAGTGCCGGTTGCGTATACCGGGTGAGGTTGAGCTTGTCCTCCGGGTCGGCAAAGGAAAGTTCGGCGATGTCGTAACCGAGAACATCACCGGCCTTCGCATAGATATCCCTGGCGATAGCAAACTCCTCGTGAAGGTCACTGCCCATGCCCGCGTATTGAGACCCCTGTCCCGGGAAGACATAGAAGACATGTTGTTCGTAGTCGAGCATTACACCGATACTCCGCGTTCTTTGAATCAGTTTACGTGAGCTTCTCGAAAGCTTCACACACCTCGGGCGGTGCCTGCACCAGTTCGATCAATACGCCTTCACCGCCGATGGGAAGCTCTTCACTGGCTTTCGGATGGATGAAACAGATGTCGAAACCGGAAGCGCCCTTGCGAATTCCGCCGGGCGCAAACCGGACGCCCTGGCTGCTCAGCCACTCGACCGCCGCCGGCAGGTCATCGATCCACAGCCCGACGTGATTGAGCGGGGGCGTTTGTACCCTGGGCTTTGCCTCCGGATCGAGCGGCTGCATGAGATCGACTTCGACCTTCAACGGACCCGCACCGAGAACAGCGATGTCTTCGTCGACGTTTTCCGACTCGCTTTGGTAAGAGCCGGTCAGTTCGAGGCCGAGGGTATCGACCCATAGCGAGCGCAAGCGAGTCTTGTCCAATCCGCTCACCGCGATCTGCTGTATACCCAGCACCTTGAATGGCCGGTCGTTCATGTCTACCTCCGGGTCCGGATTGCTTACCCTGTGTCTTTGTTGCGTTCGAGGAAGATCTCGAGGAGTGTTCGTGCCGCAATGGTCGGCGGCATTTTGCCCTCGCTAGTTGCGGCTTCAAGTTCTGCGAGCCGCTCGCGGACCTGCGGATCGCTTTTCAGCTCTTCGACGAGATTGTCGGCAACGTCCGACCACATCCAGTCCCGTGCCTGCGCCGCGCGCCGCGCCGTGAGCTGGCTGGTCGTGGTAAGCATCTCGTGATGGCGCAGCACGGTCTCCCAGGCGTCGCCGATGCCGGAGCCGTCACGCGCTGAACAGCATTTGACCTCGACCTTCCAGTTCGGCGAACGAGCATGCAGCAGCCCCAACGCATTGCGATACTCCGCTGCCGCTCGTCCGGCGAGTTCTACCAGGTCGTCATCAGCCTTGTTGATCAGGATGAGATCGGCCAGTTCCACGATGCCGCGCTTGATGCCCTGCAATTCATCGCCCGCGCCGGGAAGCAGCAGCAGCACGAACATATCGGTCATGTCGGCCACCTTGGTTTCGGATTGTCCGACGCCCACGGTCTCGACAATGATGACGTCGAACCCGGCTGCCTCGCAAAGAATCATCGCCTCGCGGCTACGCCGGGTGACGCCGCCCAGCGTAGTGCCGGCAGGCGACGGCCGTATGAAAGCATCGTCACGACGGGACAGCTGTTCCATGCGCGTCTTATCTCCCAGGATCGAACCGCCGCTGATCGCCGAAGAGGGATCCACGGTGAGCACGGCGACGCGGTGACCAGCATCAATCACGTGATTGCCGAGCGCTTCGATAAAGGTTGATTTTCCAACTCCGGGGACACCCGATATTCCCAGCCGGATCGAGTTGCCGGCGTGCGGCATCAGCCGCTCGAGCAGATCAGAGGCGGCCGCGCGGTGGTCGCTGCGCGTAGACTCGATCAGCGTGATGGCCTGCGCAAGAACCCTCCGGTTCCCTGCGATTACACCGTCCGCCAGTGCGGCGACCTCCTGCTCCGAAACGGGCGTGCGCTTTGGTGGCGACACCCGCGCTACTCCAGTTCCAGGATCTTGTCATCTACGGCAAGCGTTGTGCCGGTTTCGCGGTAGATCTTCGCTACGACCCCGTCACGTTCCGCGTGCAGCGTATTCTCCATCTTCATGGCCTCGACCACGGCCAACTGTTCGCCGGCGCTCACGGTATCGCCTTCCTTGACGGACAGCGACACCAGCAAGCCCGGCATCGGAGACAGCAGGAACTTCGACATATCGGGCGCGACTTTCACGGGCATGTGCTTGAACAGTTCAGCAGCGCGCGGGGTAAGAATGCTCACGTCCGAACGGCGACCGGCATGCTGGATGCAGTAGGTCTGCACGGCGCGCTCGACCTGGGCAAACACCTCCTCGCCATTGATCGTGCCGCTGAAAAGCTGCTGACCAAATGTCCAGCCTGAGCGGACGGTATTGATCTTGCCGTCTATAGTGATATCGAAACCGCCCTCCACCGGCACAATCGTGATCGGGTGGTGCTGGCCATCGATAATCGCAACCCAGTCCTGCGGTACCTTGCGCTCGTGCCCGGGCAGCTGGCCATCGATCCGGGCGGCGCGATCGCGGTAACCGCGCAACATCGAGGCCGCTACCGAGATGGTTACCGCGGGATCCTCGAGCTCACCGCCCGAGGGATCGAAACCGTCCGGATACTCCTCGCCGATCGTGTTTGTGGAAATGTTGCCGTCGATGAAGCGTTTGTGCCGCATCAGCGCAGACAGAAACCCGAGGTTGCTCGACACGCCTCGAATGACGAATTGATCGAGCGCCGTGCACATGCGGGAGCGGGCCTCTTCCCGGTCCGCGCCGTAGGTGATGAGCTTGGCGATCATCGGGTCGTAGAACATCGAGATCTCGCCGCCTTCGTAGACGCCGGTATCCACGCGGACGTGTTCATTCTCCGCGGGCGGGCGGTAGTACACGAGCCGGCCGGTCGACGGCAGGAAGTTGCGCGCCGGGTCCTCGGCGTAGACACGGGATTCCATGGCCCAGCCATTGATCGGAACATCAGACTGCTCGATCGGCAGGATTTCTCCATCGGCCACGCGAATCATAAGCTCGACAAGGTCGAGGCCGGTTATCAGTTCGGTGACCGGGTGCTCGACCTGCAGCCGGGTATTCATTTCGAGGAAGTAGAAGTTCCGGTCCTTGTCGACTATAAACTCGACGGTCCCGGCCGACTCGTAATCCACGGCCTTTGCAAGCGCCACGGCCTGCATGCCCATCCGCTTGCGGGTGGCTTCGTCAAGAAACGGAGACGGCGCTTCCTCGATGACTTTCTGGTGACGCCGCTGCAGTGAGCATTCACGCTCATTGAGGTATACGGCGTTGCCATGGCTGTCGGCCATGACCTGGATCTCGATGTGGCGGGGCTCCTCGATGAATTTCTCGATAAGAATCCGATCGTCACCGAAGCTCGAGCGTGCCTCGTTTGCTGCCCGCTTGAAGCCATCCCGGCATTCATCGTCGTTGCGAGCCACGCGCATGCCTTTGCCGCCGCCGCCGGCCGTTGCCTTGAGCATGACCGGATAGCCGACCTTGTTTGCCACCTCGACGGCCTGATCGGTGTCTTTTATTGCGTCGGGATACCCGGGTATCGTGTTGACGCCGGCTTCGTCAGCGAGTTTCTTGGACGTGATCTTGTCGCCCATCGCTTCGATCGCGCGGGTGTTCGGGCCGATGAAGACGATGTTCGCCGCATCCAGGGCTGCCCTGAACTCGGCGTTTTCGGAGAGGAAGCCGTAGCCCGGATGCACGGCCTCGGCGCCCGTGTCCAGGCAGGCCTGGACGATCTTGTCTTTCATTAAATAGCTTTGCGCCGAGGGTGGCGGGCCTATATTGACGGCTTCGTCGGCCATCTGGACGTGCAGCGCGTCACGATCGGCATCGGAGTAGACGGCGACGGTCTTGATGCCCATGCTGCGCGCGGATCTAATGACACGGCACGCGATCTCTCCGCGGTTCGCGATCAGGATTTTCTTGAACATCGGCAGCCCCTCTAAAGCGGAATGTTGTCGTGCTTGCGCCAGGGGTTGTCGAGCTTCTTGTTACGGAGCACGGCAAGCGAACGGCAAATGCGTTTTCGGGTGGAATGCGGCGCGATAACGTCGTCGATGTATCCGCGACTACCCGCGACAAACGGATTGGCGAATTTCTGTCGATACTCCTCGGT
>JBFEXY010000187.1:0-5231 GCA_041562415.1 Woeseiaceae bacterium | reverse complement strand
CGTGCCGCCACTCCCGGTCAGCTGCTCCAGGAGTTCCGGATTCTGGCCCGGATACAGGAAACTGATCAGCGTCTGTGAATCTTTCAGCCCCCTGGCCTGGTCGCCCTCGGGCGGCCGCACTTTAAGAATAATGTCCGACCCAGACCAGATATCGGCCGCCGAATCAGCAATTGTGCAACCTGCTTGTTCGTACGCTTCATCGGAGAAACTTGCTGCGGCACCTGCATCCTTCTCGACAATCACGTCGTAGCCGAGCTTCTGCAATTGGCCCGCCACATCGGGCGTGGTTGCTACCCGTCGTTCTCCAGGATGAGTCTCTCTCGGTACACCGATCTTCATTCATGGCCTCCGGTGATCGTGCCGGTAATGGATGGGGGCGTACTCTATCAACAATGTGGTGCACATCACAGATTTATAGGGTCTCGGAAAACCCCTAACGCGCGCAGAAAAAAAAGGCGCCCGGAGGCGCCTTTCTCCCGTTGGCGAGCGCGCCTAGCCGCGGCGGTCGCGCTGCATATGGTCCCGCATACGCTGTCGCTGTTCCGGCGTCATGTCGCGGAGGCGATCGCGGAGCCGATCCCTCTGTTCCGGCGTCATGCGATGGAAACGGTCGCGCAGCTGCTGCTGTTGCTCGGGAGACAGCTCGCGATAGCGGTGGTAGTTCTCCCGGATGCGGCGGCGCTCTTCCGGCGGCAGGTTCTGGAACTCTTCCCAACGCTCACGAATCTGACGTCGACGATCGTCCGGCAGCTCGCGCCATCGGGAAAAACGTCCTTGTGCCTGCTCGCGTTGCTGCGGCGTCATGCCGGCCCAACGCTCCGCTCCCCGGGACAGGCGCAACTGGCGTTCAGCCGGCAATGAATCCCAGCTTTCCGCAAAGCGGTTCAGAACCTGCTGCTGCTCTGCGTTCAGTGAATCCCAGGCCACGCCATGCTCGTCCGCTATCGCGCCGGTCCCGAGCAACATCGCAGTGACCGCCATAATCGCGACAATATGCTTAATTCTCATCGTCGTCCTCCGTCGATTCTTCACCTTCCGGTACGGGATCGATCCGTTCTTCGGACTCGAGGTTCATCTGGTGCTCCATCATCAACCATTCTTCGTCCGACTCCTCCCAAAGCCCAAGGTACTCAAGAAACTCCATATCCGGTTCTTGCGACTCTCCCGCAAGTGCCGTGCCTGCGGCGCCAAACACGAGACACAGCAGCGCGTTTTGCCATCCGCTCCTAGCCGACATCGTTGCCGATATCCGTGCTCGTCTCGTCCATCCAGCTGTAGAACTCGAGGTCTTCCAGCATATCCAGGCTATCCTCGCTCAGCAGGATTTCGAAATCCGTCATAGTGCCGTCCACCGGCGCGCTGTGTTCGACCGGCACGCCCTGCCAGACGACGACTGCAACGACGGCGGCCGCCGCCAGTCCGCCGGCAGGCACCCACTTCGCCCAATGACCGGCGGGCCCGGCAGAATCGATTTCCTGCAGCGCCTTCTGCCGGCCCTGGTTGAGGCGCGACAGCGTCGCTGCGTCCAGCCGCTCCACGCTATCGTCAAAAAGCGCTTTCGCCTGGGTCCTCAGCTTTTCTTCATCAAGTGGCTCTTTCATTGCCAATACTCTCCCAGCACATCCCGAAGCGCGTGCACCGCCCGGGAATAGTGTGTTTTCACGCTGCCCTCGCTGCAGCCCATTGCGACCGCCGTCCCGGCGACATCGAGGCCTTCGAACGTGCGCAGCATGAATGCTTCGCGTTGCCTTGCCGGCAGCTCTGCCACGGCCTGCTCCAGCCTTTGCATAGCCTGCCGCGTTTCGATCTGCTCGTCAGGCGTCCGCCCCATCGGGTCAGGCGCCTGGGCAACGGGGTCGTAGTCATCCGTCGGCTCGGACGTGCGGCCAAACCACACCATCACCCGGTTCCTGACCATCTGCCGACGGTACCAGTCACGAATCCCGTTCTGCAGGATGCGATAAAAAAGCGGCGTCCACTCCGCCTCTGGACGGCCCGCATAGTTCCGCGCGAGTTTGATCATCGCATCCTGTACGAGGTCGAGTGCTTCGTCCCGGTCACGTACCGCGATTTCCGCGAAGCGCAGCGCACGGCGCTCCACGCCCGCAAGGAACTGGTTGAGTTGCCGTTCGCGCTGCAGCGTCATCGCCTCTTCCGGTTGCTCGCGGCTGCACGATACCGCAAAAATGCCGGCGTAGGCGCTCATCTGCGGCTGCTCCCTGCCCGACACGACTGCCGATCCATTGCCTGCTCCTCTTGACTCCCTCGGAAGGTTCTCTAACTTGTCGCTACTGAATTAACGCCTCGTAAAGCAGTTGGTTGACAGGCGAATTCGGCGTTTCGCGTCCGGCCTTATGTCAAATCGACTATTGGCCGCATCCTTAAACCTTGTTTTCAATGGAAATTCGTGGGCAACCCGCCGGTCCTTAAAGTCGCCATCAACGTGCCGCTATCGCGGCTCTTCGACTATCTGCCGCCTGCCGACGGAACGCGCCCGCTACCGGGCGCACGCGTCCGCGTCCCGTTCGGCAGACAGCGCCAGGTCGGGCTGGTCGTGGCACATGCCCGCGACAGCGAGCTGCCTCGAAACAAGATCCGCCGCGTGCTCGAGGTGCTCGATGATGCCCCACTGTTGCGCGAACAGGACCTCTGGCTCCTGGGGTTTACCAGCGACTACTACCATCACCCGGTTGGCGAAGTTGCCGCAGCGGCCATCCCGGCACTGCTGCGTCAGGGCCGGCCGCTCAACCCGCTGCTGCGCCATGTGGCGGTAACCGATGCCGCGCAGCACTTCGATATCGAGACCCTGGCCAAAAAGGCGCCGCGACAGGCCGAGTTACTCGAATTCCTGCTCGATGCCGGCGGTAACGGCATCGACATCGAGACGCTCGCTGAGCAGATACCGGCATGGCGCCGCAGCTACCGAGCGCTCGCAGGCAAAGCCCTCGTAACCGAATTCGAGATGCGTACCGACGATCCGGAGCCGGCGCCTCGCGGCGAGCAGGGTACCGGACCGGAACTCAACCGCGATCAGAAGGCAGCCCTCGATCAAATTCGTTCGATGAAAGGATTTCATGCGAGCATCCTCCACGGCGTTACGGGCAGCGGCAAAACAGAGGTCTACCTGCACCTGATCAGCGAGACCATCGACAGCGGCAGACAGGTCCTGGTGCTGGCCCCCGAGATCGGCCTCACGCCACAGCTCGTCGACCGGCTTAGGACGCGGCTCGGCATCGAGCCCTCGTTACTGCATTCGGGCCTGTCGGATCTCGAGCGGCTCCGCTCGTGGCGGCAGGCACGGAATGGCGACGCGAAGCTGGTTGTCGGGACGCGCTCTGCCGTGTTCACGCCGCTGCAGGATGCAGGCCTGATCATTGTCGATGAAGAACACGATCACTCATACAAGCAACAGGAGGGGCTGCGCTACTCCGCGCGCGATCTCGCGATAACGCGCGCCAAGCACCTGGACATACCTATCGTGCTCGGCTCGGCAACGCCGACACTGGAGATGCTGCATCACTGCGAGACCGGGCGTTACTCGCACCTGAGCCTGCCACGCCGCGCCGGTAGTGCGAAACCGCCGGAACTGCGAATCGTCGACCTCGGCAGGGCTGCTTCGACCGAGGGCCTGAGCGAACCGCTTGCCAATGCGATCGAGCAGCACCTGGCGGAGTCGGGCCAGGTGCTGATCTTCCTCAACCGCCGCGGGTTTGCGCCGACGCTGATCTGCTCCGGCTGCGGCCACGTCGCCGAATGCCCGCGCTGCGACTCACGAATGACGGTCCACGCCAGGGACAGGTGCCTGCGCTGTCATCACTGCGGCAGTGTCAGGCCGCTCGACGAGCATTGCGGTGAGTGCGGTGCGGTGATGCGGCCTCTCGGCGAAGGCACACAGCGACTGGAAGATACACTCGTGCGCCGCTATCCCCGCTCCCGGGTAATGCGTATCGACAGTGACAGCACGCAACGTAAAGGCGCAATGGATGAGGCGCTGCTGCATGCGACCCGGGGCGACACCGATATACTCGTCGGCACGCAAATGTTGTCCAAGGGGCACCATTTCCCGAAACTCACGCTGGTCGGCATCGTCAACGCCGACCAGGGTCTCTTCGGTACCGACTTTCGCAGCGACGAGCGTCTTGCGCAGTCGATCATCCAGGTCGCCGGCCGCGCCGGAAGGGAAAGCCGTGTTGGCGAAGTCATTATTCAAACGGCATTTCCGGCGCACCCGTTCTGGCAGCGGCTGATCGAGGGCGGCTACGAACGTGTCGCGCGTGACGCCCTGGAAGAGCGCCGTGCTGCAAACTGGCCGCCATTCTCGTGGCTCGCCTTATTGCGCTCAGCGGCAACGCGCCGACGCGATGCTCACGCCTTCCTCGATGTCGCCGCCGGATTCGTCGCCGGGCTTTCGCGCGGGCGACTGAGGGCGCTCGGCCCGGTTGATGCACCGATGGCGCGTCGTGCCGGCCGCTATCGCGCGCAACTCCTGCTGCAGAGCGCTGATCGCCGCGTACTGCACGAGGTGCTCCGCGACCTCAGGCCGATGCTGGAAGCCGATCCCTATGCACGCAAGGTTCGCTGGTCCATCGATGTCGACCCGGTCGAACTCTTCTAGCTGAGCGCGAGAACAAATATCCGGGTAGAATCGCCGGCTCTCAAGAGAGTCAGCCCGCAAAAGCATCCAGCCAAGACGTTCCGGTTCAATGAAGTCCGCGATAGCGAAATTCCTCGACGACGCTCTGTCCCGCCTGCCCGAACTCGCCGACGCGGCCGGGGAGCTCGCGGCCGAGAGCACGATTGAACGCACCCGTGATGCCGCTCATGGACACTTCGCATCCAACATTGCGATGCGGATCGCCAAGCCTGCGCGCCGCAGCCCCCGCGACGTCGCTGCCGCCATCGTGGAGCAGTTGCCCGACACCGACCAGGTCGAGAAGGTCGAGATTGCCGGGCCCGGGTTCATCAATTTCTACCTCAGCCCGGCGGCTTTTCACGCAGAAATTCAAACGATCCTCGACAAGGGCGAAGACTATGGTCGGCATGCCCCGAAAGGGTCGCCACGCATCCTGCTGGAGTTCGTGTCGGCGAATCCGACCGGTCCCCTGCACGTCGGCCACGGCCGGCACGCCTCCTATGGCGCGACCGTGGGCAACCTGCTCGAGTCCGTCGGTTACCCGGTACATCGCGAATATTACGTCAACGATGCCGGCCGCCAGATGGACATTCTCGGT
>JBFEXY010000186.1:0-5280 GCA_041562415.1 Woeseiaceae bacterium | reverse complement strand
TATCGAATCGAAGGTGCGGCTCGGTCCCGACCCTGACAGCGGCCGCATTTTATTCCAGTCGCAGAACATCACTGCCGCCGTCATCGAGGGTATCGAGGCCGGCGCATCGCTGGACATGACGAAGATCGGCGAGGGACTGTCCCTGAACGGCGGCTTGTTCATCGCTCGGAGCGAAAACCTGGACAACGGACAGCCGCTGAATTCAGTTGGGCCACCGCAGGCCGTTGCGAGTGTCGACTGGCAGTCCGCGGGCGGCCGCGTACGAGCTTCGCTTCGCGGCACTTTCACCGACGACTGGGACGCACGCGACGCGACCGGCGGCGAACTTTTCGAACCGCCTGGCCACGCGATTCTCGACCTCTTTATCGCCTGGAAAATCGGCCGCAGTCTGACACTCAGAGGCAGTGCACTGAACCTTGCCGACAAGACCTACTGGGCGTGGACCGACGTGCGCGGCCTCGCCCCTGACAATCCCGTACTTCCCTACCTGTCCCGTCCCGGCCGCAGCTTCAACGTCGGCATCGACATGAACTGGTAGCAGATTGAATGCACTACATATCGAGGAGCTCGAAGACAATGAGATTTGCAACGCAATTGAGGCGCCTGGTTGCCGCGTTGGCCGGCTCGCTGTTCATCGTGGCCTGTTCGCAGGCTGATGATCAGACCGAAAGCGCAAAGGTCCACGCCGCTGAGACTGCTGCCGGGTCGATCGACGAACTCATGGCGGCAGGCAAAGGCATATACGAGGCAAACTGCGGCGCGTGCCACCAGGCCAACGGAAAGGGCCTGCCCGGGGCATTCCCCCCGCTCGCCGACTCGGATTACCTGCAAGGCAATCGCGAGGACGTGCTCGCTGTCGCACTGTTCGGCCTGTCCGGACCGATTATCGTAAACGAGCAGGAATACAATGCGGTCATGCCGAGCATGGGCTACCTGAGTGATGAAGACCTCGCCGCAGCGTTGACCTACGTCTTCAATTCCTGGGGCAACTCCCTTGCCGCGGTCACGCCTTCAGAAGTCGCCGCGCTGAGGGTCAAACTCGGGCGGGAAGACCGTGCAGAGGGAGAGCGGCACACCGGTGCAACGGAAGGCGAACTGCGCTACCAGGGCACGCCGTCAGCGATACCCGCTGATGAAACCCGCCAGCTGCAGAGCGCGGAAGGTCCCGAACTCACCGAGGAACAGTACGCATCCGCGACGCAGCTGTATTTCGAGCGCTGCGCGGGCTGCCACGGCGTGCTCCGCAAGGGAGCGACGGGTAAGCCGCTGACACCGGATATCACACGGGCCCGGGGCACAGAGTATCTGAAGGCGCTCATTACCTACGGTTCTCCTGCCGGCATGCCGAACTGGGGCACCTCCGGCGAGCTCAGCGAAGAGCAGGTCGATATCATGGCGCGGTTCCTGCAGCAGGAACCGCCCTCGCCACCCGAATTCGGGCTGGAAGACATGAAGGCGACCTGGAAGGTCCTGATTGCGCCAGAGGACCGTCCGAAGAAACCGAACCACGATCGCAATATCGAAAATTTCTTTTCGGTCACACTGCGCGACAGCGGCCAGGTCGCGATCATCGATGGCGATACCAAGGAAATCGTCAGCATCCTTCCGACCGGGTACGCAGTGCACATTTCCCGCCTCTCGGCATCCGGCCGCTACGTCTACACGATCGGCCGAGACGCAAAAGTCGACATGATCGACCTGTGGATGAACCCACCGCAGATCGTTGCCGAACTCAAGGTGGGACTCGAGGCACGGTCGGTCGAGACATCGAAGTACAAAGGCTACGAGGACAGGTATGCAATTGCCGGCTCATACTGGCCACCGCAGTACGTGATCATGGATGGCGATACGCTGGAACCGATCAAGGTAGTGTCAACCCGTGGCATGACCGTCGACACGCAGGAATACCATCCCGAACCGCGTGTCGCCGCGATCGTCGCATCGCACGAGCACCCCGAGTTCATCGTCAATGTGAAGGAGACCGGGCATATCCTGCTGGTCAACTACAGCGATATCGACAATCTGACCGTGACGGACATCGGCGCGGCGAGATTCCTCCACGACGGCGGCTGGGATCGAAGTAAGCGCTATTTCCTGACGGCCGCAAACCAGTCCGACAAGATAGCTGTTGTCGACTCACGGGAACGCGATCTCGAGGCGCTCATCGACGTCGACAAAATCCCGCACCCGGGCCGCGGCGCGAACCTTGATGACCCCGAGTACGGCCCCGTGTGGGTCACCAGCGCGCTCGGCAACGACAAGGTGACGTTCCTCGGCACGGACCCTGATGGCCATCCTGATCATGCCTGGAAGGTGGTGCGAGTCCTGCACGGCCAGGGCGGCGGTTCGCTGTTCGTGAAGTCGCACCCCGAGTCGAAAAACCTCTGGGTCGATTCACCGCTGAATCCGGACGAATCGATCAGCCAAAGCGTCGCCGTATTCGACATAGGTAACCTGGAAGCCGGCTACGAGGTGCTGCCGATCGCCGAGTGGGCAGATCTCGGCCCGGGCCCCAAGCGCGTTGTACAGCCCGAATTCAACAGGGCCGGCGACGAAGTCTGGTTCTCGGTCTGGAGCGGGCAGCAGGAAGAATCGGCAATCGTCGTGGTCGATGACAAAACCCGCAAACTCAAGCACGTCATCAAAGGCCCGGAGATCATAACGCCGACAGGCAAGTTCAACGTCTACAACACGATGGAGGATGTGTACTGACGAGCAACGACGAGGGCTGCCCTCGAGGCAGCCTTCGTCGTACAAGTCCCTAAGGAGGCAGGTGGCCTTCCTTTACGTAAAGCAGTGCACCCTCCGCCAGCGTGTACGGCTCGTGCCGACTGCCGTCGGGGTAGCGCACCCAGCTCCCCTTAGGATAGCGCCCATCCTCATCGAGGAAAGCGCCTGCAAGTACGAATATTTCCTCTCCGCCGTCGTGTGAGTGCGCCGGATATACCGTATCGGGCGCCCAGCGCAGGAGGAACACGTTTTCGTCACCATGGCGATGCAGCGGCAAAATCTCGACACCGTCGATGCGTCCCGGGAGCCACCCTCCGGATCCGGTGTCGACAACGAGTTGCGTCGTGTCATCCCTGGCAAACTGGTGCAGCTTGACGAATATCGTTGCACCCTCCTTGCCAATCTCGGGACTGTGACCGGTACCGATCGGGTTACGAAGGTAATAGCCGGCCGGGTAGCAGCCATACTCGTCGCCAAACTCACCGTCCAGCACCAGAATCTCTTCACCGCCACCGTGCTCGTGCGCCGGGAAACGACTGTCTGCGGCATAGCGCACTATCGACGTGGCCCGGGCAACCTCCGCGCCGACCCGATCGAGCATCATGCGCTCGACACCGGGGGCCGGTGAAGGAACCCACTCGTACTGCTCCGGCGTTACCGCGACACGTTGATCGAAATCAGCGCGCAGCTTCATCCCGACTACTTGTGGCTCTCGGCGAGGCGCTCCCGAACGAGGCCCTCGAGCCTGGTAAGCCCGCCTTTTCGTCCCAACTCGAGGGCTTCCTCGTCATCGGCACCATCGAGGCTGGCCCTCAATGCGAGCAACGCACCGACCCTGTTGCCGCTGGCGCAGTGTACGAGGACCGGTCCCGGATACTGCTGCAGCAGTTCGTCGAGCTTGCGGGCGCTATCGAATGAAATATCGCCCTCGCTTGCAATCGGGAATGCGACGTAGTGCATGCCCAGTTCCTCGACGAACTCAGGCTCTTCGAAACCCCGATCCTCGTCTTCTGCCCGCATATCGATCACGGTCGCATAGCCGACGTCCGCGAATACCTCCAGTGCCGCTTTGTCCGGCTGGCCTGCCGAGGTGATGCCGTCCACCGGTGAGACCGTACCCAGCTCGACCACCTTGTCGAGGTCGACTTTCAGACTGGCAACCGGCGCCAGATCCGGCTCTTCGGCGACGGCAGCGAACGCCAGGAGAAGCATCATCGATACATTGATCGTTCGACTCACAATCCTTCCTCTTTGATTACCAGGTGCGACCCATTCAATCGGCGATGCTCATGTCCGTGTCTATCTCGATACCACGTTTCGTCAATGTCACGTCGACCTGCAGACGCTCGTAAAACTCGGCCGCAACAGCTATAACTTCTGACAACGCATCACGCATCTCATCCGACAATTCCTCGTCGTCGCTCTCCTGCATCGCATCACCAAGCATCGTATAGTAGCGCGCAGCGTCAAGCCCCATACTCATGAACGGTGGCGGCGAACCGGGATCCGCCTTTAGCAGCGACGGCAGCACTGTATCGCCGTTCTCGCTCACCGAAACTGCGATTGCCGATTCGGTCAGCGCAACCCAGGCGCTCTCGACGCCTGCCTCTGCATCAGGAAGATCGAACCGATGGGCCTTGCCGTTTGGTTCGATTGTCATTTCGGCAAGCTGGGGAATCATTGCCTGCCCCATTGCCAAT
This sequence comes from Woeseiaceae bacterium, assembly GCA_041562415.1. Lineage (GTDB taxonomy): Bacteria > Pseudomonadota > Gammaproteobacteria > Steroidobacterales > Woeseiaceae > UBA1847. The sequence continues at coordinate 850 of JBFEXY010000186.1, read as the reverse complement.
AGTCCCTGGGCATTGTCGATGGCTAACAGGAAACTCGCATCCATCGATTCCGGCGCTTGCTTGCGGCCCAGGTCGAATCCCTGCATGTCCTCGACGACTGCGAGGAAGCCGCGAAAATCATAAAGGATAGGCGGTACGGGCTGTGCAAGGGCCTGCTCACTCGCTGCAAACAATCGATCCTGAAAGTCGACCAGATGCTCGCACTCCCAGGGCTCCTCCTTGAGCGCAGCAACATGCGTATCAAAAAACGACCGCAACGCCTGTGCATTCAGGCTCATACCGAAGGAGAACAAGCCCTCGTAGATCTGCCCCAGCCCCGGAACCGGTGCAGAAAACCCTGTAAATTCGGCGGCGATGTCATCTCGCAATTCCACGACGATGGTCGATCGGATCGTATCGGCCGACACCTCCTCGTAGCCCGAGACGATTCGCGGCGCGATTTTCGCCAGCGATCGAAACTCGGCCTTGCAGCTGTCACCCAGCGTGCCGGCGTCATACTCCAGGATGTCGAGCAGCAGCGCATCCAGGCCTGCCGGCTCGTCGATGAAGGTATCCGCAAGACGTACCGTGTCCACGAGACCCACATAGTCATGCAGGTAGCCATACTCGTCCGCAATATCGCGCAACTTGCCGCTGTGAGCGATGCTCTTGGCGGGTGGAGTCAGGCCGAGCAAGCGAGCCAGGGCCTTTTCATCGAGGCCTTCCGGCGCGATTGTCAGGACGAAATGATTGCCAATGGTGGCAATGATGACGCGAACCCCGTCGTCCTCGACGTAGCGGTACGGCGTGCCGTCAACTTCCGCAACCGGCAGTTGTTCGCCGGCTTTCGCTTCGATGCGCGTGATGGCGT
>JBFEXY010000185.1:0-5326 GCA_041562415.1 Woeseiaceae bacterium | reverse complement strand
CATTCCGCCGGCAAGCGAACTTATGACCGATAGCGATACCAAATTTCGCGGCATCCCGATTGTCGAGAGTGGCCGCAAGTACCAGACCGATGCAGGATTTTCGGCGATCAAGAACGGCGTGAAGCAGCGCCGCGATGCCGAGCCCGTCGTGCATGGGCAGAAGCCGAAGTGGCTGCGCGCGAAAATGCCGTCCGGTAAGGGCTATTCAAACACGCGGGATATCGTGCACGAGCACCGGCTGAGCACGGTCTGTGAAGAGTCCATGTGCCCGAACATCGGCGAGTGCTGGAATGCCGGTACCGCGACGATCATGGTTTTGGGCTCGGTCTGCACCCGTGCGTGCCGTTTCTGTGCGGTAGACACGGGCAATCCCAAAGGGTGGCTGGACCCTGAAGAGCCCGCAAATACGGGCCGCGCGGTACAGCTCATGGGGCTCGAGTATGTGGTCATTACGTCGGTAGATCGTGACGACCTCCCGGATGGTGGAGCGTCGCATTACGCTGCCTGCGTGCGCGAGATCAAGAAGCGCAATCCCGATACGGCCGTTGAAGCGCTGACCCCCGATTTCAATGGCGTTCACAAGCACGTAGAAGTGGTTGTCGATTCGGGGCTGGATGTATTCGCGCAAAATGTCGAAACGGTGAAGCGCCTCACCCACCCGGTGCGTGATCCCCGTGCCGGCTACGAGCAGACGCTCGACGTGCTCCGGCATGCCAAGCAACATCGACCAGAAGTACTGACGAAGACCAGCCTGATGCTCGGCCTTGGCGAACGCGATAGCGAGATCGTGAAGACCATGGACGACCTGCGCGAAGCCGACGTCGACATATTGACGCTCGGACAATACCTCCGGCCGACGGCCTATCACCTCGCGGTCGAACGCTACGTCACGCCGGACGAGTTCGAAGCCTACCGCGCGGAAGGTCTCGAGCGCGGCTTCGTCGAAGTCGTAGCCGGCCCGATGGTGCGTTCGAGCTATCGTGCCGAGCAGGTTCTGCAGAAGAACAACGTCGGCCTGGCCGTCGGTTGATCGCAGCGACGGGATAACACGGATATCACGACGATGGAGTTTCTTGCCGAGTACGGACTTTTTCTGCTGAAGGTGATGACGATCGTCATCGCGATCGTGATTATCATCACGGCGGGAGCCGCCGCAGGGCGTAAGGCAACCCAGGACGGGCTCGAGGTGGAGAACCTCAACAAGAAATACCGAAAGACGGGCGGCGTGCTGCGCTCCGCCGTCCTGAAAAAAGATGAGCGTAAGAAGCAGGCGAAGGAAGAGAAGAAACAGCATAAGGCCGAAGCGAAGAGCGCCAGCCGGCCGCGCAGCTTCGTCATTGATTTTAAGGGTGACCTCAAGGCAACTGCCGTCTCCTCGTTACGTGAGGAGGTCAGTGTAGTACTCGATATTGCGACGCCCGAGGACGAAGTTATCGTGCGCCTCGAGAATTACGGCGGTATCGTGCACGAGCACGGTCTTGCCGCTTCGCAGCTCGCGCGTATCCGGGACCGGGAGGTTCCGCTGGTGGTCTGCGTCGACAAGGTAGCCGCGAGCGGCGGCTACCTGATGGCCTGCGTCGCGTCGAAGATCTACGCTGCGCCGTTTGCGATCCTGGGGTCCATCGGTGTACTGGCACAAATCCCCAATTTCAACCGCCTGCTCGACAGTCACGGCGTTGATTTCGAGCAAATCTCTGCCGGCAAGTACAAACGTACCGTAACGATGTTCGGCAAGAACACCGACGAGGATCGCGCCAAACTCAGGGAAGAACTCGAAGACGTGCACACGCTGTTCAAGGCAGCCGTCAGCCGTTACCGGGCGGACCTGGATCTGGAGGCCGTTGCCACGGGCGAGCACTGGTATGGCACGCGCGCCCTCGAACTGGGCCTGGCGGACGAGATCCTGACCAGTGATGAGCTGTTATTGCAGCGTGCCGCCGAGCGCGACCTCTATCACGTCAGCTACAAGATCAAGCAGCCGCTGCAGAAACGCATCATGCACAATATCGACGGTGCGATGGAGAAGGTCGACGCCGCGAGCTGGCGACGGCGCTTCGAGTCGCGGTTGCCGCGGAGCCCTTGGAACTGAGTCAACGCCGGGCTGTCAAAATCGTTACTAAGGAGTAACCATGCTTCAGCCACACTTTAAGTCACTGATTTCCCTGGTTTTGGTCGCCATTGCCGGCGCGGCGTGTTCGAGTTCGCCGACCGGGCGCTCGCAGATGATCCTGAAATCTGATGAGGAGCTCGCCGTCGAGTCCGCCCGCCAGTTCGCCGAGATGAAGGCGAACATGCCGCTCGAAACGGACCGGGTAAAAATCGACTATATCCACTGCGTCGCGCAGGCCGTGGTGCTGGAGCTGCCACCCGAGTATCGCGACCTCGAGTGGGAGATGGCGATCTTCCAGGCGGATTCCGTCAACGCGTTCGCCATGCCGGGCGGCAAGATTGGCGTGATGACCGGCATCCTGAAAGCGGCACAAAACCAGGACCAGCTCGCTGCCGTCATCGGTCATGAAATAGCTCACGTAACCGCGCGTCATGCGAACGAGAGAGCCTCGCGCGGATCGTTTTCGAACGTCGGTGTGCAGGTTGCCGCTGTGTTGCTGGGCGGGGGCCACCAGGGTGCAACCTATTCGGCTTACGAAGCTTTGCAGGCGGGCGCCGCGCTGGGCATCATGCTGCCGTTTTCGCGTTCGCAGGAGAGCGAAGCAGACGTGATCGGCCTGCAGTATATGGCGAAGGCGGGGTTCGATCCGCGCGAGAGCGTGCCACTGTGGCAAAACATGGGCCAGGAAGCAGAGGAGGCGCCGGCGGAATTCCTGTCGACACATCCATCAAGCGAAAAGCGAATCGACCAGCTCGTCGGCCAGTTCGGAACGACGCTGAAGCTCTACAACGAGGCGAAACAGGCAGGAAAGTCGCCGTCTTGCAGCCCGTAGTGCCGGCAGGGCAGAGTTTCAAAGACCATTTCTCCGCGCAATCAGCGGGCTACGCGCGTCACCGGCCGCGTTATCCCGGCGATCTGTTCTCATATCTCGCCGGCCTCTCGGGCCGGCGGCTCGCATGGGATTGCGCGACCGGCAACGGGCAGGCGGCGGTAGCACTTGCCGGCCATTTCGATCGGGTCATTGCCACCGATGCCAGCCGGGCGCAGATCGATTCGGCCGAAGCCCATCGTGGCGTCAGCTACCGGGTGGCCACCGCCGAGGATTCCGGCCTGCGCGAGGATTCCGTGGACCTCATCACGGTCGGACAGGCACTGCACTGGTTCGACACAAAGCGTTTCTTTATCGAGGCGTCCCGCGTGCTCGCCACGGGCGGCCTACTTGCCGCGTGGTGCTACGAACTGTGCCATGTCTCCCCCGATTGCGACGCCGTTGTCGGACGGCTGTATACCGATATCGTGGGACCGTTCTGGCCGCCGGAGCGACGCCTGATCGAGGAACGCTACGCGGGCATCGAATTCCCCGGGACCGCGCTGGTGTCGCCCGCGTTCGCCATGCACACCCGATGGAACGTCGATGACATGCTCGGCTACCTGCGCACCTGGTCGGCATGCCAGCGCTACAGGCGCGAACACGGCAATGATCCGGTCCGGCTGATCGAAGACGAGCTGCGCAGCGCATGGGGCGCGACGCGGCACCCCGTTCGCTGGCCGCTCACGGTCAGGGTGACGCGGCTCTGAGTTAGTCTCGCCCGCCGATTTTTGCGAAGATAGCGCCTTCGGATCAGGGGGCAGGGCTTTGAACACGCTTTTTTCGACAGCTCGTCGATGCCTGTTGCTGCTGGCGCCGGTCACGCTGGCGGGCTGCACGTTTCTCGAGGATCTTTATTCCGGCTCGCCTGGCGACGCTCGGCCCGAGCCCGTGCCGCTGGAGGCACGACCGGTGGAAGAGCCGATCTCGCGCAATTATTTCGTGCTCGAGACAGATACTCAGTCCGTGATCGGCACGCCGCAGATTGTCTATACCGAGGCCGAGAACACCCTGTCCGACCTGGCTCGCGAATACGGTCTCGGGTACGACGAGATCATCGCCGCCAACCCCGACGTCGATCCCTGGTTGCCGGGTGATCGAACGCCGGTGTTGCTGCCGACGCAGTACGTTGTCCCGGACGTCCCTCGCGAAGGTATCGTGCTCAACATAGCTTCGAAGCGGCTGTTCTACTTTCCGGAAGTGCCGGAGGGACAGCCGCAGACCGTGCTCACGTATCCGATCGGTATCGGACGCGTCGGTTGGGAAACGCCCGTCGGCACGACGGAGGTGGTGTCGAAAGCCGCCGATCCGCATTGGTACGTGCCGGCGTCGGTCCGGCGCGAACACGCGGAGATGGGTAACCCGCTGCCGTCCGTAGTACCACCGGGACCGGACAACCCGCTAGGTTCGCACGTGTTGAAGCTCGCCATGCCCGGCTATCTTATTCACGGCACCAACCAGCCCTATGGCGTCGGCATGCGCGTCAGCCACGGTTGCGTACGGCTTTATCCCGAGAATATCGAGCTCCTGTACTCGTTGGTCGAAACGGGAGAGACGGTCCGAATAATCAACGAGCCCTATCTCCTTGGATGGCGAAACGGTGAGCTTTATTTCGAAGCGCACGCGCCCCTCGAGGACGATACTGTGCCGCCCGAAGAGCGGCTGCAGCTATTGCTGCAGCAAGCTGAAGCCGAGGCAGGCTTAAGCGGGCGCGACGCGGATCATATTCGCTCGCTCACGAGCACTGCGAACGGTGTGGCGTCTCTGGTCAGTTATCATGACGCGCACGAGGTTTTCGCGCGCGCCGGCGTTGTCCGCAACACAGTCGAACCCGACCCCGACGCCCCGACGCTCACGGAGGTACGCGAACTCATGGATGAGGTGATGGCCGAGGAGCCTGAGGAAGAGGAAAAGGATTTGTGAACGACTGGCTCGACGTGATGCTCGAGGAGATCGCCCGCAAACGACGCGAAGCACGCGAAGCCGAAGAAGAACAGCAGCGGCGCGAGCAAGATGCGGAAGAAACGGACGACGATCAGTCGAAGTAGCGCAGAAACTCCGCGGGTAACAGCCCCATATCGATTGCCGACGAATGAATTTCGGGCAGCGGATTCGAGTTGTAGGTGTTCCAGAACATCAGCGATGCGCCTCGATTGTGTGCCTGTCCGGCATCGTGGAGCAGCGCAGCCATCGCCTTGCCGGTGTAGGTCGACTCGAGTTCGAGACCGAGCGCATCGCCAGCGATATCAATAGCCGCATCCGTCGCCGCGTTGCTCCTGGCATAACCGTCGGCGAAGAATTCGTGCCGAACCTCGATGCGCGCACGGCGGTTGAGGTCGGCGGGAATG
>JBFEXY010000184.1:0-5333 GCA_041562415.1 Woeseiaceae bacterium | reverse complement strand
GGCCGCTTCGCTAATCGGCAGCCTGATGCTGATAACCGCACCTCCGTCTTTCCGGTTTTCGGCAAGAATCGTTCCCACGTGCTCCTCAACCAGTTTCTTGACAACAGCCAGTCCGAGCCCGGTTCCCTTGGGCTTGGTCGTGACGTAAGGGTCGAAGACCTGGCTGATGTCGCCGGCATCGAAACCCGGACCGTTATCCTCGACTTTGATTTGTGCAAATTCGATGCCCCCGAACTCGGCGGCGCTTGCGTGCACATCGATACGCGGATCGGGCGTTTGCTCGAGCGCCTCCAGCGCATTTCGTAACAGGTTGTGCAAAATCTGCCGTACCCGGCCTTCGTCGGCTTCGACCATGGGCATCGTTGGATCCGACGTAACGACGATCTTTACGGCACTCTCCTGCGTGCGGTAGAGATCGACTACCTCGTGGACCAGCTTGTCAAGATCAAAATGACTGATGTCCATGTCGGGCGCACGAGCGTAATCGCTGAAGGCATTAACCATCTCCTTCATGGCCTCCACCTGCTGCACGATCGTGTGAGTCGCACGATCCAGAATCTGCGCCTCTTCGCCCGTCATCTTGTCGAGGTACTTGCGGCGCAGTCGTTCGGCAGAAAGCTGGATGGGCGTTAACGGATTCTTGATCTCGTGTGCCAGCCGCCGCGCCACCTCACCCCAGGCAGCGTCGCGCTGTGCCTGCAGCAAGCCGGTAATGTCGTCGAAAACGACCACGTAGCCGCCCTCCTGCTCGCCTTCTCGCGGCAAGGCCGTGCACGCGCAGGTCAGCACGCGTCGGCCCACCTCACCGCGCAAAACGATCTGCTCACGCCATTCCGTTTCGCCGGCATCGAGGTGGACCCGGGCCACGTCGACGAGCTGATCGAGCAGTGGTTCGTGCCGCGCTATATCGGGCAGATATTCGCCGATGCGGTTCTCGAGGTCTACGTTGAGAATTGCGCCCGATGCCTGGTTCGCCGTACGTATGCGGAGATCGGCGTCGATCGCGACGACGCCCGTCGACAGGCGCGCAAGTATGACCTCGAGGTTCGCGCGTTCGGCTTCGACGAGTGCCTGGCTGAGACGTGTTTCCCGCCGGGCCGCAGCCAGACGCTGGGTCATGTCATTAAAGGAGTTGATCAGAAACCCGATCTCGTCGCGCGAAGGCGAGGGCAGGCGTGTGTCGAAGTCACCTGCGGCAACCGCCCGTGTACCGGCGACAAGGTCCTGGATGGGGGCGACGAGTCGCCGGGACAGTATCAGTGCGCCGTAAATGGCTGTGAGTAATGACAGCATCAAAACGACGGTCAAAGTCAGCGTGAATGTGACCTTCAGGCCTTCGCGCAAAATCTCCAGGCGCCGGTAACCGTTTTGCGATGCCTCCACGCTCGCCGCCATCCGGCTGATCCGTTCCGTAACGGGAAAGTGCGCCTGCAAAACGCCCAGCGGCTCTCTTCGGCCGCGCACTGTGAACAGTACCGCCGTGCGAATTTCGTAGCGGCCATCGTCCGCATCCTCGACGCTAACGTGATTGGGTCGCTCCAGCGTCAGCATCTCCATCACGTCGATCGGCGGCCGCGGCAAAGACGCCGAGGACCTGTCCGAACTCGTAGCGAGAATCTGCGCGCTATTTCCGAACAACGTCATTTCGCTTGCGCCCGATTCACGGCGTAACTTACTGAGTTCGAAAACGAACTGACGCTCGTTCACGGCAGCCAGTCGCCGCGCGATCTGCCGCGTTGCAAGAAGGTTTTCCCGCTGTTGCACGTCGAGCACGGCGCGGACTATCTGGATGGCGTTGCCAAGACCTTCTTCGATCTCGACATCGAACCAGGAGTCGATACCGCGATTGATGTACTGAACCGCGAAATAGAAAACGACGATCAGCGGCAAAACCGCTAACCCGACGAACATACCAACTATACGCGCCTTGAGCCGGGCGCCAGGCACGTTTTCGCGGTAGTCGCGCAGTAACTTGATGAGGTTGCCGATGAGCAACACGAACAACAGGACCGCACCGGCGATATTCACGGCGATAAGTACGTTGTGCAGGCGGTCGAAGTGGTCGGAGTTCTGTGCGGTCACGCTGAGCAGGAACATCGCAACCAGCGACAGCAGGACACCGGCTGCCGCGAGCAAGCCGACGAAAGCGCGCCTTATCGTTCGAGCTTCCATTCGTACCACTCGCTCTTTAGCTGCCATTCATCGCGCCAGAAGAAAAGTAACCGCAACGGTGCCGAATACTGCTCCGTGGCCAACAGGGCACGAAGCCTTACGCGGTACACACGGTCGGGAATGAGCAGCGACTCATCGATTACGGGCAAACGCTGGATCCTGCCAAGGGTGTTGAGCGCCGAATACAGCGTCGCAAACGAATCCTGGTCGCCACTGTTGAGGTTACGGACGATGTATCGCTGGCTGATCGGCCGGTATTCGAGTTCGAAGCGGAAAGCGAGCTCGGCATCCAGTGCATCCAGATAGAAGCGCCGCGACCTGATGACCTGCATCTGCAGTTCAATCGTCAGCGGTACGCCACTGTTGAGTGCATTCAACGCTTCGCTGGAGAGCACCAGCTGCAGCCGCGCGTCGAGCATGTGAACCCCGTTGATGAGTTCGGTCGATGCCGAGCGAACCTCGAAGTACCCGGCACGCTCCACCGGGTCCTGCGCAAGGGCGGCGCTGCCGAGCAATACGACGACCGCGGCAATGATTCCGCCGCGTAGTATCCCGCCCAGGCCCTCGTCTTTTTTTGTCGACATCTTTGCTCAGCCAGCCTTCTCGAGGCAGGCGTAATAGAAACCGTCCATGTCCGCGGTGCCCGGCAGAACCTGGAATCCGTACGCCTTGCGCTGCATTACATCGCGGATGTTGTTATTTTGCAACGCATCGTCCTCACGCACGTCGGCCGTTACCTCTGCAAACCGGCCCACGACCTCGTCATTTTCGGCCGCAAGCACCGAGCAGGTCACGTAAAGCAACCGGCCGCCTGGCGCCAGCAGCGGCCATAGACTGTCAAGCAGGCTGCGCTGCAGACCCGCGAGTGACCCGATGTCCGACGCCCGGCGCAGCAACTTGATGTCCGGGTGGCGGCGGATAACGCCGGTTGCCGAACACGGCGCATCCAGGAGGATGGCATCGAACGCTCCACCATCCCACCACGTCTGTGGCGTTGATGCATCGCCACACACGAGCGTCGCGGATTTTCCCAGTCGAGCAAGGTTTTCTTCGACGGCTTTCAGCCGCTTCGCGTCACTGTCGAGACAGATCAGATCGATTCCTGCGCCGCCGAGTTCCAGCAAATGCCCGCTTTTCCCGCCGGGTGCTGCACAGGCATCGAGGACGCGACGGCTTCCTTCTCGCAACAACCAGGGCGCTGCCAGCTGCGCCGCGGCGTCCTGCACCGAAACGAGGCCGTCGGAAAAACCGGGCAGCTCGTCGACGGAAACCGGTTCGGCGAGCTTCACCGCACCGTCGATCGCTTCGAACGGCTCCGCTGCAAACCCGATCTCGTGCAGCCGCTGCACGTATTCCGCCGCCGTCGAACGGGATGCGTCTACCCGCAGCCACATGGGGGCGCGCGCATTGTTCGCTGCAAGAATGGCATCGCTTTGATGCGGCCAGTCGACCTGGATCGCGTCGATCAGCCATTGCGGATGATCGTACATCGCCTCGTCACTACCAGGCTCCACGGCCGCTACGTTCTCGCGCAGAAAGCGGCGCATTACGGCATTCAGCAATCCCGCGAGCTTGGGCCGCCGCAATAGCCGCGACGCTTCGACGGTCTGCGAAACCACCGCGTGATCGGGAATCCGGGTGTCCGTCAGCTGGTAAAGCCCGATCGCAAGCAACGCGTTGATCACGCTGTCCTTCCGTTTCAGCGGACGATCCAGGAGCTGCGCGATCCACGACTGCAGCCGCCAGTGGCGCCGCAGGGTTCCGTAGCAGAGCAGCCGCAGCAATGCGTGGTCTCCAGTCGCCACCCGGGATTCGTGGGCCGAAAGTGCCGCATCGAGTGACTTGCCCGACGTAACGACGGCATCGACCACCTCTGCTGCCGTAGCCCTCAGGCGCGCCCCCTGGCGATCGCGGGACACGACGATCAGTCCAGCCGCCGGCCGGTCATCGCCACGCTGCCCGAGAATTCGCCTGCGGTTACCGGTCTCTTGCCGGGGCGCTGCAGGATGTCCAGGCGCAGGGCATCGCGGCCACAGGCGATGACGATGCCGTCGCGGCCTGCTGACAGGACCTCGCCCGGCGAAGCCGTGACACCTTCGACGATGCCGGCCCGCCAGCACTTGATCGGCGTGTCATCGAGCAGGAAAAAAGCGCCCGGCACCGGGTTGTACGCGCGGACCTGGCGCTGCAATTCCAGTGCCGGCCGCCGCCAGTCCAGCTTCGCATCCTGCTTGCTGATCTTCCCCGCGTAGGTCGCCCGGGAATCTTCCTGCTCGACCGCTTCGAGCGTGCCGCGCACGATGGCATCAAAATGGCGCACGAGCAGTTTGCCGCCAAGCTCTGCAAGGCGATCGTGCAGCTCGCCCGCAGTCTCCTCCTCGCCGATTACGAGCGCTTCCTCGACGTAAACCGGCCCGCAGTCAAGCCCGGCGGTCATGGCCATAAGGCTGACGCCGGTCTCTGCGTCGCCCGCGAGTATTGCTGCCTGTATCGGCGCCGCGCCGCGCCAGCGCGGCAGCAACGAGGCGTGCACGTTGAGACAACCCATGGCCGGGATATCCAGAACGTTCTGCGGAAGAATGAGTCCGTACGCCGCCACGACGAGGATATCCGGTGCGAATGCCGCAATTTGCGCAACGGCGTCCTGGTCCTTGAGCGTCACCGGCTGCAAGACCTCGATCCCCTGGTCCAGTGCGAAACGTTTCACCGGGCTCGCGGTGAGGCGCTTGCCTCGCCCGGCGGGGCGGTCCGGCTGGGTCAATACAGCGAGCGGCGTGATTCCCGAATTGGTCAGCGCCTGCAACGACGCGAGCGCAAATTCCGGCGTACCGGCAAACAGCACTCGCGTATCGGTCATGACGGGGCTTCGGCTAGCGATGAAAGTCGGTCACGCAACCACCGCGGCAGCCTGGTGGCGCCGCTCTTTCTCGAGCTTCTTGCGAATTCGTGATCGCTTCGCCTCGGACAGATAATCGACGAATAGCTTGCCGTCGAGATGGTCGATCTCGTGCTGCACGCAGACGGCAAGCAAACCCTCGAACTCGCCTTCGCATTCACGGCCATCACGATCGAGGAAACGTACACGAATGTGCTCCGCGCGCTTGACCTCCTCGAAGTAGCCGGGTACCGACAGGCAGCCCTCTTCCGTGACGGTCACGCCG
>JBFEXY010000183.1:0-5367 GCA_041562415.1 Woeseiaceae bacterium | reverse complement strand
CAGAACTTCACAGTATGCCTGTCCCGGCAATAACCGTTATCATACGCGCTGATTTCGGCCCCGTGGCCCCGGCCGGATTCAAACTTGGGCAAAGGGCATGAAATCGTATCAGGCTGAGAGGACCGGCATGCGAACGGTCCCGGGCTTGTATTGGCATTGTTGGGGGCTTCCGGACAAGTAGCGAAACGGTATGGCAGGACACAGTAAATGGGCGAACATCCAGCATCGCAAGGGCGCCCAGGACAAGAAGCGTGGAAAACTGTTCACGAAACTGATTCGTGAGATCACGGTGGCAGCCAAGATGGGCGGCGGCGATCCGGACTCGAACCCGCGTCTGCGCCTGGCGATCGACAAAGCCAAGGCCCAGAGCATGCCCAAGGACAATATCGAACGGGCCGTCAAGCGAGGCGCCGGCGAACTCGATGGCTCTGATTACCAGGAGATTCGGTACGAGGGTTATGGCCCTAGCGGCACGGCCGTCATGGTCGACTGTCTTACCGACAACAGGAACCGGACTGTCGCCGAGGTCCGTCATGCCTTTTCGAAGTTCGGCGGTAATCTGGGCGCGGATGGTTCGGTCAACTACCTGTTCAATCACGTCGGTCAGCTGCTGTATCCGGAGGATGCGGATGAGGACGCCATAATGGAGGCGGCGATCGAGGCGGGTGCCGAGGACGTGGTCGTCGACGACGAAGGATCGATCGAGGTGCTGACCGAGCCCGCCGACTTCGAAACGGTGCGTGACGCCATGCGCGACGCGGGTCACGAGCCGGAATCGGCGCAGCTCACGATGCGTGCCTCGACAAATTCCGAGCTCGACGTAGACGCCGCTGCCTCGATGGTGAAACTGCTCGAGACGCTGGAGGATCTCGACGACGTACAGGAGGTCTACAGCAACGCGGACATCAGCGATGATGTGCTGGCGCAGCTCTGAGAACCGAATTGACCAACACGCGACGCATCCTCGGTATTGATCCGGGCTCCCGGAAGACCGGTTTCGGCGTGCTCGATTTTGCGGGTGACGAGCCGACCTATGTAGCCAGCGGCACGGTGAGCAGTGCCGATGGCACCTTTCCCGACCGTCTGAGGCAGATTTTTACCGCGGTCGGCGAGATCGTTGCGCAGTACCGCCCCGACGCGGTGGCGATCGAAAGCGTCTTTATGCACAAGAACGCGGGCAGCGCGCTGAAATTGGGCCACGCTCGTTCCGCGGCACTGTGCGCGACATTCGGTTTTGACATGGACGTCTACGAGTATGCACCGCGCGAGATCAAGCAGGCGATAGTGGGCACCGGTGCGGCGACCAAGGAGCAGGTGCAGCACATGGTGGTTTCCCTTCTGAACCTGGATGCCGCGCCATCGCTGGATGCGGCAGACGCGCTGGCCGCGGCGCTATGCCATGGTCACCAGCACCGAGTACGGGCAAGGCTGGCAATTCACGAGCCCCGGGTACTGCCGCGATGATCGCTTCGCTCCGCGGCCGGCTGACGCTCAAACGGGCCCCATCGATCATCATCGAATGTCACGGAGTCGGATACGAAGTCGAGACGCCGATGTCGACGTTCCTCGAGTTGCCGCCGAGCGGTGACGAGCTGTTCCTGTTCACCCACATGGTGGTTCGCGAGGATTCTCAGACGCTTTACGGTTTTGCCACCGAGGAGGAGCAGGCTCTGTTCCGGATGCTGCTCAAGATCAGCGGCGTCGGCGCGAAGATGGGTCTTGCAGTACTCTCGTCGATGAGTGTCGAAGGTTTCAGGCGTTGCGTCGAGTATGAAGATGCCGCTTCGCTCGTAAAGGTGCCCGGCATTGGCAAGAAGACCGCCGAGCGCCTGATCATCGAAATGCGTGACCGGATTGACAAGCCATCCGCACAAACGGGCGCCACGAAGGTCGAAGTGGAAGCGGGGGCAAAGTCGGAAGCGGTCGATGCTCTGATTTCGCTGGGCTACAAGCCGCGCGAGGTGCAAAAACTGATTGGGGAACTCGATGTTGACGGCAAGTCGGCAGAGGATATCATCCGGCTCGCACTACGACAGGTGGCGCTTTAACAAATGACCGGTATCGAACACGACCGACTGACCAGCGGTGAGTCGAAGCCCGAGGACAAGCTGTTCGATCGGGCAATCCGGCCGAAGCTTCTCGAAGAGTACGTTGGCCAGCCTGGCGTCAAGCAGCAAATGCGCATCTTCATCGAAGCGGCGCGGAAGCGTGGCGAAGCCCTCGATCACGTGCTGATTTTCGGACCGCCCGGGCTCGGCAAGACGACGCTCGCGCATATCGTGGCTAATGAAATGCAGGTAAACCTGCGGCATACCTCCGGGCCGGTACTCGAGCGCCCGGGCGACCTCGCTGCGATTCTGACCAACCTGGAACCCAACGACGTGCTGTTCGTCGACGAGATCCACCGGCTGAGCCCGGTGGTGGAAGAAGTTCTGTATCCCGCGATGGAAGACTTTCAGCTCGACATCATGATCGGTGAAGGGCCGGCGGCACGCTCGATAAAGCTCGACCTGCAGCCGTTCACCCTGGTGGGTGCGACGACACGGGCCGGATTGCTTACATCGCCGCTGCGAGATCGTTTCGGCATCGTGCAACGGCTCGAGTTCTACTCGGCGGACGAGCTTGAAGCCATCGCGCGACGCTCGGCCGAGATCATGAAGCTACAGATCGAGGATGAAGGAGCACGGCAGATTGCGGGCAGGGCGAGGGGCACACCGCGCATCGCGAATCGCCTGTTGCGCCGCGTACGCGATTTCGCCGAGGTCGAGGCGGATGGCATCGTGTCCGGGCCGGTGGCATGTAGCGCAATGGACATGCTGCAGGTCGACCCGCACGGATTCGATGCCATGGACCGGCGCCTGTTGCTAACGATCATCGAGAAGTTCGATGGCGGTCCTGTGGGCATCGACAGCCTTGCCGCCGCTATCGGCGAAGAGCGCGGCACAATCGAGGACGTGCTGGAGCCGTTCCTTATCCAGCAGGGATTCATGATGCGTACGGCGCGTGGTCGGGTCGCGACGAAAAACGCTTACCTGCATTTCGGCCTGACACCGCCGGCTTCCGAGGCCCCGCCCGAACTGCCTTTGTTTGGTCGGGAGTGAGATGGCCGTGGCGGATGTGACAGCGACGAACCCCTTCCAGTGGCCTGTGCGCGTTTACTACGAAGACACGGACGCGCAGGGCGTCGTGTACTACGCGAACTATTTTCGCTTCATGGAACGCGCCCGTACCGAGTGGCTGCGTGCCCTGGGCGTTAACCAGGAACGGATGCTCAATGAAGATCGGCGCATGTTTGTCGTAACCAGGACGGAGCTGGACTTCATCGTGCCCGCGAAATTCAACGACGAGCTGATCATCACGGCGCGTCTGTCAGGATTGAGTCGTGCCACGTTCGATATCGAGCAAATTATTTACCGCGGCAGTTTCGACGGCACGATCTGCTGCCGAGGCGGTGTTCGCGCCGCATTTCTGAATGCCGACACGTTGAAACCTCAGCGCGTGCCGGCGTCGTTATTCGAGGACAATCCATCATGACAAGCGACCTTTCGGTCATTGGCCTGCTGTTGCAGGCCAGCATTCCCGTCAAGATCGTAATGATCCTGCTGATTCTCGCGTCCCTGGTTTCGTGGACCATCATTTTTACGAAGCGCCGGCTGATCCGGCGTACGCGGGCGGCCTCCGACGACTTCGAAGCCTCGTTCTGGTCGGGCGGTGACCTGAACACGCTGTACCAGAGTGCTGCCCGCGGCAAGGGCGGCGCGATCGGCATGGCAAGCATATTCGAAGGGGGCTTCAGGGAATTCAACCGCGGCCTGCAGGGCGGCCAGGTTAATCCGGACAAGCTTATCGAGGAATGCCGCCGCGCGATGCACGTGTCGCAGATGCGGGAGGTAGACCGTCTCGAGCAGGGGCTTGCACCGCTGGCGACGATCGGCTCGACGAGCCCTTATGTGGGCCTGTTCGGCACGGTGTGGGGCATCATGAACGCTTTCATGGAGATCGGTAACATGCAGTCTGCGACGCTCGCCACGGTGGCGCCGCCGATTGCCGAGGCCCTGATCGCGACGGCCATGGGGCTGTTTGCAGCGATCCCGGCCGTCATCGCCTACAACCATTACGCCGACAAGGTGGTGCGGCTCGAATACCGTTATGACGGTTTCATGGAGGAGTTCTCGAGCATTCTGCATCGCCACGCGCGAGCCAAGGTGAGGTAACCGACATGCCGACGCCTCTGCAAAAACGCAAGTTAATGGGCGAGATCAATGTCGTGCCGTACATCGACGTGATGCTCGTGTTGCTTGTCATCTTCATGGTGACGGCACCGCTCCTGACCCAGGGTATCGAGGTCGACCTGCCGAAAGCCGCGGCGGAGCCGATCCAGGACGTGCCGAACACGCCGCCACTGGTACTGAGTGTCGACAAGGAGGGCAATCTCTACATCAACGTCGGTGACGACGAAGACAAGCCGACGAGCGGAGAAGAAGTCATCCGCCGAGTCGGCATCGTGCTACGCACGAGTCCGGAGACCCAGATACTCGTCAAGGCGGATCGCGCCGTGCCCTACGGCAACGTGGTCGGCGCAATGGTGGTCCTGCAGCAAGGCGGTGCGGAAAGCATCGGTTTCATCACCGACCCGCTGGACACGTACCCGATTCCCGAGTAGCGCGTGATTCGCGACCGACACAACATTATCCCCATGTTCATGGCGGTGCTGCTGCACGCCCTGATCGCGACGTCGATGTTGTTCGCCGTCGACCTCACGACGCGCAAGCCGCCTCCGATGCCGCTCGTAATCAAGGGCACGCTGGTCGCCGACAGCACGGTGCTGCCGCCGCCGGTACAGAAGGAGCCGGAGCCACCGCCGGTTGTCGAGAAGGAACCGCCCCCGGTCGTGGATACGGCCGCGCAGGAGCAGGCGCGGCTGGCCGCGGAGGAAGCGAAGCGGCAACAGGATGCACTGATCGAGCAGCAGAGACTCGACGAGCTCCGCCGCCAGCAGGAGGCCGAGGAACAGCGCAAGCGCGAGGAGGCCGAGCGACGCAAACGCGAGGAGGAAGCCCGCCGCCAGCGGGAGCAGGAGGCGGAGCTGGAGCGCAAACGCCGCGAGGCCGAGCTCGAGCGGCAGCGTGAAATCGAGCGCCAGCGCGCGGAAAACGAGCGCAGGCGCCGGGAGGAGGAAGCCGCGACGCTGCAGAGCGCCATCAACGAGGAGTCGGAGCGCCTCGCGGCCATGAATTCCACCGAAATGGCGGCCTACCAGTTTGCGCTGCAGCAGAAGGTGCTGCGCAACTGGGCGCGTCCGGCCAGTGCGCAAGCCGGCCTGGACTGCCTCGTTCAGGTGCGCCAGTCTGCAACGGGCGAGGTGAT
>JBFEXY010000182.1:0-5394 GCA_041562415.1 Woeseiaceae bacterium | reverse complement strand
GGGCCCGGACAGCACTTCGATGCGCTGCAGGTCGGCCGCGTACACGTCCAGGTTGCGCCCTGGCTGGGCCAGCGGCTGGTCGTCGAGGTAGAACGCGACGTTCGGCGCGAGGCCCGCCACGCCCGCCGTCGTCAGGTTCGGCGTCGTCGACGCGATGCCGCGTATGTAAATCGTGTTCTGGCCGGGACCGCTGCCGCCTGCTGTTACGGATGGCAGCTGCATCACGTAGTCTGAAAAATTGGAGATTCCGAGTTCTTCGATGTCGTCGCCGCCGAGCGCGTGAACGGCAACCGGTACATCCTGGAGAGACTCCTCTACCCGGGTCGCGGTGACGGTGATTTCCTCGAGCGCCCGGGTCCGGTTTTTTCCTCGCTCACCGGCTTCCTGTGCCGCGACAGGACCGGCGACCAGGGCGGCCGCGACGGCGGCGGAAATAGCTGTACGTTTCGGATGCGGACCGAGTGGCATGGTGACCCCCTTTTGCTTTCGGTTTCTACGTATATTGCCGACAGAGGATAACACTCATCGGCGCCGGATATTGACGAACCGCGACGATTATTTGCCCAAAACCGACGTGCACGAGTCTCGCCGGCGGCGATTTGGCGGATTTTGTTGCCGGACCGCAACAACTCCTGCGATACACCTTGTCAGCCGGCGAGTTGCGGCCAGGCATGTCGCTTTTGGCCAGATATACGTCGCACCCGGTCATGCAGGCCGGTGGATTCTCGATCACACTCGCGGTCATAACCCAATGTAATTTAAACGGGTTTTTGGGTACTCCGAGAATCCTCGGCCGAGGTGTAAATGAGCAGCAGACCGCGACGAAAACGGGGCGCAGGCCGGGAGGCCAAACGCGCCGCGCGGCAGCAGTCAACCGCAGAGGTTGCCGCGTGGATCGACCGCAAGATTCCTTACTTCGAGGTAATCGATGAGGAAGCACTGGAGCTGATCGAGCACAACGCGGATACGGTGCTCGAAGAGATCGGCATCGAGTTCCGCGAGTTCCCGCGCGCACTGGACTTGTGGCGCGACGCCGGCGCCGATGTCGATGGCGAGCGCGTGCGTTTTCCGCGCGGCCTCTGCCGTTCCATCATCCAGGCATCGGCACCGAAGGAATTCATACAGCATGCACGTAACCCCGCGCGCAGTGTCACTATTGGCGGCGATCGCACGGTGCTGGTTCCTGCCTACGGCTCGCCATTCGTGCGCGATCTGGACCACGGCAGGCGCTACGCGAAACTCGAGGATTTCCACAATTTCGTAAAGCTCGCGTATATGAGCCCGGGCCTGCACCATTCCGGCGGCACGGTCTGCGAGCCCGTGAACCTGCCGGTCAACAAGCGCCACTTCGACATGGTCTACAGCCATATCAAGTACAGCGACAAGCCTTTCATGGGGTCGGTCACTCACCCGGAACGCGCCCGCGACACGATCGAGATGGCGAAGCTGGTGTTCGGCGCAGATTTCGTGGACCAGAACACGGTTATCACGAGCCTGATCAACGCGAATTCGCCGCTGACGTACGACGACACGATGCTCGGCTCGGCGACGGTCTACGCCGAGCACAACCAGGCCACGGTCATTTCGCCGTTCCTTCTCGCCGGCGCGATGTCGCCGGTCACCGTCGCGGGCACGGTCACGCAGATCCTCGCGGAAGCGCTTGCCGGCATGGCCTACGTGCAGCTCGTGCGGCCCGGCGCGCCGGTTGTTTTCGGCACGTTCGCCGCTGCCGTATCCATGCAGTCGGGGGCGCCGACCTTCGGCACGCCCGAGCCCAGCCTCATCCTGTACGCGGCCGCGGCGCTCGCGCGCCGGCTCGGTGTGCCGTTTCGCAGCGGCGGCGGTTTGTGCGCCTCGAAGGTGCCGGATGCCCAGGCGGCATACGAGGCCGCAAACACCCTGCAGACGTCTGCGCTTGCCGGCGTGAATTTCATGCTGCACACCGCCGGCTGGCTCGAAGGCGGCCTCGTCATGGGTTACGAGAAGTTCATCATGGATGCCGACCAGGCAAGCATCATCGGCGTGATGTTGAAGGGTATCGACCTGTCCGAGAACGGCCAGGCGCTGGACGCGCTGCGCGAGGTGGGGCCGGGCGCGCATTTCCTCGGCGCTGCCCATACCCAGGCGAACTTCGAGCGGGCCTTCTACCGCTCGATCGTTGCGGACAACAACAGCTTCGAGCAATGGGAGCAGGACGGCTCAATGGACGCGGCGCAGAGAGCGAATGCGATCTGGAAGCGAATGCTGAACGAATACGAGGAGCCGCCGCTCGATCCGGCGGTGGACGAGGCTCTTATCGATTACATGAATCGCCGCAAGTCGGAATTCGAGGACCGGGATTACTAGATGACTGACGAAGACCTGAACAGCGAGGATCAGGAGGACATCGTCCTCGCGGACCTCCCGGACGACGAGCTCGTCGAACAGATGCACGATGATCTCTACGACGGGCTCAAGGAAGAAGTCGTCGAGGGCACCGAGATTCTTCTGGCTCGTGGCTGGTCCGCCGAGAAAGTCCTCAACGAAGCGCTAGTGGAGGGCATGCGTATTGTCGGCGTGGATTTTCGCGACGGCATCCTGTTCGTGCCCGAGGTGCTGCTGGCTGCAAACTCTATGAAGGGTGGCATGGAACTGTTGCGCCCGTTGCTGGCCGAAACCGGCGTGAAGCCGATCGGCAAGATGGTCATCGGCACCGTGAAGGGCGATATCCACGACATCGGCAAGAATCTCGTCTCGATGATGATGGAGGGCGCCGGATTCGAAGTTGTGGACATAGGCATCAACAACGACGTCGATGCCTACTTCGCGGCACTGGAAGAACACCAGCCCGACATTCTGGGCATGTCGGCATTGCTGACCACGACGATGCCGTATATGAAAGTCGTCATTGACGAGATGGTGAAGCAGGGTATCCGCGACGACTACGTCGTCCTGGTCGGCGGAGCGCCGCTCAATGCCGAGTTCGGCCAGGCCGTCGGCGCCGACGGTTACTGCAGGGACGCGGCGCAGGCTGCGGAAATGGGCCCGCAGTTGCTGAAGGAACGGCGGGAGGCCATCGGTGCATAAACCGGTACTCGTCATTGCGTGCGGCGCGCTCGCGCGCGAAATTGCCGATCTCAAGCGCAGCCGCGGCTGGAGCCATCTGCGCCTGAAGTGCCTGGACGCGAAGCTGCACAACCGTCCTGAAGAGATTCCGCAGCGCGTGCGCGAAACAATCCGCGATAGCCGGGCTGATTACGAGCATATCTTCGTCGCGTACGCAGATTGCGGTACCGGCGGTGCGCTGGACAGGGTACTGGAAGAAGAAGGTGTGGAACGCCTGCCGGGAGCGCATTGCTACCAGTTCTTCGCCGGGAGTCGGCGCTTTTCTCTGCTCTCGGCGGCGGAGCCCGGTACCTTTTACCTCACCGATTTTCTCGCCCGGCATTTCGACCGCCTGGTGATCGAGCCGTTGGGCCTTCACCAGCACACCCATCTGCGCGACGCCTATTTCGGTAACTACACCCGCCTGGTATATCTCTCGCAGATCCCCGACGCCAGTCTCATGCAGGCGGCGCGGCGGGCAGCGGACCGGCTGGCGCTGGCGTTCGAACACGTCCACTGCGGATTCGGCGAGCTGGAAACCGGGCTGGCCGAGCGCTTCTCGAGGTGGGACGATGATCAAGAAGATTTGCGTCTACTGGCGTGACATCCCGTCGCAGGTCATCGTCCAGCGGGGCCGGCAACGCGAGAAATCCATGCTCAGCGCACGATTCCAGGAGGCGATAGATCGTGCCGCGATGCGTGCCGGCAAAGGCGGGAGTGACGCCTACATCGCCGAGTGGCGCCGCGAGACAAGCCGTTGTGACGCAGAAGGCGAGCTGCGGCAAGTCGCCGAGCGCGAGGCATCAAGGCTCGAGTCGGAATTCAGCGACGACCGGCTCGAGGCGCTGATTCGGAACCACGGATCGGGCGACGGGTTGTAACGATGTATCGCATGCGATCGTGGTCTGTGCGCAATGCACGCTGGCTGAAGCGAGTGTATGCCGGCTTCGAGACGATGCTCGTGGGGCTGAGCCCTTTGCTTAGCCGCATCGGCTACGAGCGCCTCGACAAACCCTTCGTCGCGGTCGAAAAAGTGACCAAGGGTGTGCTCCTGGACTCGCAGAACTGTGGCCAGTGCATTGTCGGCTTCACCGGGCTCTCCTGCCCCATGAACTGCCCCAAGAAACTGCGCAACGGTCCCTGCGGTGGTGTTCGCGTGGATAGCAGATGCGAGGTGAAACCGGATATGACCTGCGTCTGGGTGCTGGCCTGGGAGGGCAATAAGCGTTTCCGCGAGAACGGCTACCCGATACAGGTCGTGCAGCCGGCGGTCGATAATCGCCTGATCGGCAAGTCGGCCTGGTTGCGCGAGGTGCGACTCAGAGCGGAAATGAAGGGGGGGCGCGGCAAGTGAAGTTTGACGACGAACCCCTGGTACCCGGCCATCCGCTGCCGATCCGGCCCGGCCACTATTCGCCGGGCCGGCTGGAACGTGTGTTGCGTGCGGGCGCATTTGCGGTAACCGCAGAAATATCGCCGCCGGATTCTGCCGATCCCAACGAGGTCTACGAGCGCGCATCGCTGTTCGATGGCTACGTCGACGCGATCAACGCGACCGACGGCTCGGGGGCGCACTGCCACATGTCGAGCGTCGGCATGTGTTCGCTGCTGACGCGCCGCGGTTACGCGATGGTCATGCAGGTATCCGCTCGCGACCGGAATCGTATCGCGATCCAGGGAGACGTACTGGGCGCGGCCGCGATGGGCGTCTACAACATACTTTGCCTGACGGGAGACGGCGTCGAGGTCGGCGATCACCCGGAGGCGAAGCCGGTATTCGACGTCGACTGCATGTCGATGCTGAGCATGGTCCGCGGCATGCGCGATGACGGGCAGTTCCTGAGCGGCCGCACGCTGAGCAGCCCGCCAAAGGTATTTCTCGGCGCTGCGGCGAACCCGTTCGCGCCGCCGCTCGACTATCGTCCACTCCGGCTCTCCAAGAAGGTAGCGGCGGGTGCGCAGTTCGTGCAGACGCAATACTGCTTCGACATGGGCCTGTTCAAGAATTACATGGATGCCGTTCGGGATGCGGGTACCCATGAAGAGGTATTCATCCTGGCGGGCGTCGGGCCACTGGCCTCGGCGCGGTCCGCCGAGTGGATACGCAGCAACGTTCCCGGCATACACATACCCGATAGCGTGATACGCCGCCTGAAGGGCGCCGACGACGAAAAAGAGGAAGGGGTGCGGATCTGCGTCGACATGATTAACGAGCTCAAGGAAATCGAGGGCGTACACGGCGTGCACATCATGGCGTTTCGCCAGGAGCACCGGGTCGGGGAAATCGTCGAGCGCTCGGGCGTGCTGGGC
>JBFEXY010000181.1:0-5418 GCA_041562415.1 Woeseiaceae bacterium | reverse complement strand
GGCGCCTTCGGCGTCCAAATCGGCTGTCCTGCCGATTTGTCGACCACTCAGCCATCTCTCCAGAATTCAAATTGTACTCGAGCCAGGCACCAGGAGCGCTTTGACTCGGGGCATCCTGCCCCTCGCCCTTCGGGCGCCTTCGGCGTCCAAATCGGCTGTCCTGCCGATTTGTCGACCACTCAGCCATCTCTCCGAAAATGTCAGGCAAGACGCGCATACGGCCGGCCGCACATACTACTCAGACGATAGGTCCCGGTAAAGCCTGAGCGGCCCTACTCGCCCCCCGCGGCTTTTTCTGCTTTCTCGGCGGCTTTCTCGCTCTGGATTCGCTCGTAGATCTCTTCGCGGTGCACAGCGACGTCTTTCGGCGCATTAATGCCGATACGCACTTGATTCCCCTTGACCCCCAGTACGGTGATGGTGATATCGCTCCCGACCATAACCGTCTCTCCAGCGCGTCGCGTCAGAATCAGCATAGCTTCCTACTCCTGCCTTGCGGGATTATTCCCCGTTCTTGTACGCGTCGTACTTCCTAAACGCTTGTAATACTAGCCGATTCTGGGCGTATATGCCCACAGGTACAAGCGAAACCTTTGCCCCGGTTGCCCGGTTTCGGACGTCGATTCAGGCCAGCTGTTCGGCAACCCAGTCCAAAACACCCCCAAGGGCTTCATCCAGGGCTTCGGGATTGTTGCCTCCAGCCTGGGCAAAATCGGGACGCCCACCGCCTTTACCGCCGACACGCTCTGCCACCGGCTTGATAAGGTCTCCCGCACGGATTCGGTCGATATTGTTCTTAGTGACCCCCGCGGCAAGCCGCACTTTGCCGTCGTCGACCGAGCCGACCACGACAACCGCGCTCTGCAGCTTGTCCTTAAAACGGTCCACAGCATCCCGCAGCGTCTTGGCATCTGCGCCGTCCATGCGCGTCGCGAGCACCTTGATGCCATCGATTTCCGTCACGTTCGCGCTGTGGTCGGTTGCCTGACCCGTGATAAGCGCCTGCTTCGCGGCCGCCAGCTCCTTTTCCAGCTCCTTGTTCCGTTTCAGAAGTTGCTCGACCTTAACCGCCGCCTGGTCGGGCTGGCTGCGCAACAGCCCGGCGAGATCCGCAAGCGTCTGTTCGCGCCCGCCGATCCATTCGAGGGCACCCTTACCGGTTACCGCCTCGATACGCCGCACACCGGATGCGATTCCGCCTTCCGACGTGATCTTGAATACACCGATGTCACCCGTGCGGTCGACGTGCGTACCGCCGCAGAGCTCGACTGAAAAATTCCCGAACCGCAGCACGCGAACCTCGTCGCCATACTTCTCGCCGAACAACGCCATGGCCCCCGACTGCATTGCGTCGTCGTAGCTCATCAGGCGCGTATCGGCGGCGACGTTCTTGCGGATCTCGTCATTGACGAGCTCCTCGATCTCGGCGATCTGTTCCGCTGTAACCGCCTCGTAGTGAGAAAAATCGAAGCGCAGGCGATCGGGCGCGACCAGTGAACCCTTCTGCTGCACGTGCTCACCCAGTACCGTGCGAAGCGCGGCGTGCATCAGGTGGGTGGCGGAGTGATTGAGCCGAATGGCCTGGCGACGTTCCTCATCGACGATTGCATCGACGGTATCGCCGGTCTTCATCTCACCCTCTTCGACCGCGCCGTAATGGACGATCGCATCTCCGCTCTTCTGCGTATCGACCACATGAAACAGCTTGCCGGTTTCGGCCAGTATCCCGGTGTCGCCGATCTGGCCGCCGCTTTCCGCATAGAACGGTGTCGACGACAAGACGACGGCACCCTCTTCGCCGGCAGCCAGTGTATCTACCAGGCTACCGTCCCTGAATAGCGCAACGATTTCGCCGCTCGATTCCGTACCCTCGTAACCGGAGAACTCGCTCGCGGCGTCCGTCCTGATCGCTCCTTCTGCAGCAGCGGCAAATTTGCTCGCCGCGCGGGCACGGTCCCGCTGCTCGGCCATGGCTGCTTCGAAACCCTCTTCATCGATTGCGAGGCCGCGTTCGCGTGCTATGTCGGCCGTCAGGTCTACCGGGAACCCATAGGTATCATAGAGCTTGAACACGATCTCGCCCGGAATCTGTTTGCCACTGAGTTCGTTGATCGCGTTTTCGAGGATCTCCATGCCCTGGTCCAGCGTTTCGGCGAAACGCAGCTCTTCTCTCTTCAGGACTTTCTCGACATGGCCCCTCGCCTTCGGCAATTCGGGATAAGCATCGCCCATCTCGTCGGCCAGCGGTCCGACGAGCTTGTAGAAAAACGGCTCATCGGTGCCGAGCTTTTTGCCGTGACGGATGGCCCTGCGAATGATCCGGCGCAGGACGTAACCACGACCCTCGTTGCCGGGCAGCACGCCGTCGACGATCAGGAACGCACAAGCGCGTATGTGGTCCGCGATCACGTTCAGCGAACTCGAGCCGTCGTTGTCGACGCCGACCGTTTTCGCCGTCGCTTCTATCAGGCTGGCGAACAGGTCGATCTCGTAATTGCTGTGCACGCCCTGCATGACGGCCGCGATACGTTCCAGCCCCATGCCGGTATCGACAGATGGCTTGGGGAGTGGCTTCATAGTGCCGTCCGCCGAGCGATCGAACTGCATGAACACTAGGTTCCAGACCTCGACATAGCGATCGCCGTCCTCGTCCGGCGAACCGGGCGGCCCGCCCGCGACGTGCGGACCGTGGTCGTAAAATATCTCGCTGCACGGGCCACAAGGCCCGGTATCGCCCATCGCCCAGAAATTGTCCTTCTCGCCCATGCGGGTGAAGCGCTCGCGGTCTATTTTTATCTCCTCGAGCCAGATGTCCGCCGCTTCGTCATCATCGTTGAACACCGTGACCCAAAGCTTTTCTGCGGGCAGTTCGAGTGTCTGCGTCAGGAAGTCCCACGCATACTGTATGGCTTCGCGCTTGAAGTAATCGCCGAAGCTGAAATTGCCGAGCATCTCGAAGAACGTGTGATGGCGTGCTGTATAGCCGACGTTCTCGAGATCGTTGTGCTTGCCGCCAGCCCGGACGCAGCGCTGAGATGTTACGGCACGGTCGTAGCTACGCTTGTCCAGGCCGAGAAACACGTCCTTGAACTGCACCATACCCGCGTTGGTGAAAAGCAGGGTCGGGTCGTTGCCCGGCACGAGGGGCGAACTCGCAACCACTTCGTGGCCGCGCTCGGCGAAGAAGTCCAGAAAGGCCTGGCGCAACTCATTGCTGGAAAGTCGTTTCATCGGGGTGATATCGGGACCAGGCGACGATTTTCAAACCCGTAAGTGTACGGGACTTACCTGGACGGATTAAGCGTTAATCGTCGAAAGACGAGACAGCGGCCCGAATCTGGTCGGGCTCGAATCCCCGGTACTGCAGGAAACGCATCTGTCGCGCCTTGTCCTTGAATTCGGCCGGCCGCGATCGCCCGAATTTCTTCAGCCGCGCGTCCCTTGCCAACGCAAACCAGTCCTCGCCGGCCTTTTCCAGGACTTCGTCAACCAGGCTGCCTGGTATGCCCCGTTGCCCGAGATCAGCGTGAATGCGCAGCGGGCCCTTACCCTGATTGATGCGAGACTGCACGAACGACTCAACAAAACGGCGATCGCTCTGCAGTCCTTCTTCTGCCAGCTGCTGCAGGACATCGGCTGCGACCTCCGCGTCGAATCCGGCGGCAATGAGCTTGCGGTCCAGCTCGACACGCCCGTGCTCCCGGCGCGCAAGCAGGTCCATCGCTTTCTTGCGGGCTTTGATAGCGTCGTCGGACATGACTGTATTGTGGTCAGAATAGCCTGCAGGAGCGCGCCTCGGCGCGATTGATTCTGATGCAATCGTGGTCCGAAAACCGCTCCTACAGCAAGGTCGTCAAGCTTCCTGTGCGACAGCCTCCCCGTCGTCCGACGCGGGTGCCTTGACGGTCTTCGGCAACAGCTTCTCGCGAATCTTCTGCTCGACCTCGGCCGCTACGTCCGGGTTTGCCCTGAGGAACTCACGGACGTTTTCCTTGCCCTGGCCGATTCGATCGCTGCCGTAGCTGTACCAGGAGCCGGCCTTGTCTATAAGCCCGTGCTGGACGCCGAGCTCGATGATCTCACCTTCGCGCGATATGCCTTCACCATACAATATCTCGAATTCTGCCATCTTGAATGGCGGCGATACCTTGTTCTTGACCACTTTAACGCGCGTCTGGTTGCCGATCACCTCGTCGCCCTTCTTGATCGCACCGATGCGGCGGATATCGAGCCTCACCGAGGAATAAAACTTGAGCGCGTTACCGCCGGTCGTCGTCTCGGGGCTACCGAACATCACGCCGATCTTCATGCGGATCTGGTTGATGAAGATCACCATCGCGTTGGATCGCTTGATGTTACCCGTGAGCTTCCTGAGCGCCTGCGACATCAACCGCGCCTGCAGGCCGACGTGCGAGTCACCCATCTCACCTTCAATCTCGGCCTTCGGCGTAAGTGCCGCAACCGAGTCCACCACGATCACATCGACGGCGCCTGATCGGACCAGCATGTCGGTGATCTCGAGTGCCTGCTCACCCGTATCGGGCTGCGACACCAGCAGCTCGTCGACATTGACACCGAGTTTTTCCGCATATTGCGGATCGAGCGCGTGTTCGGCGTCGACGAACGCCGCCGTGCCACCCATCTTTTGTGCCTCGGCAACCACCTGGAGCGTCAGCGTCGTCTTGCCGGACGCCTCTGGCCCGTAAATTTCAACGACCCTGCCTTTGGGTACGCCGCCGATGCCGAGCGCTACGTCCAGGCCTATCGAACCCGTGGAAACCGCCTCGATGTTGCCGATCATGCCGCCGTCACCGAGGCGCATGACAGAACCCTTGCCGAACTGCTTTTCTATCTGGCCCAGCGCCTGGGCGAGTGCTTTTTTGCGGTTTTCATCCATTTTTTGCTGCCATCCCGTCGGTGGAAGATTGCATGTGATTATATACAGTATTTTGCCTGAAGCCCAATAGTGGCGCAGCGTCCAATTCCGGGCACTTTGGGTAAAAACGAGGTATCACGCCGAAGCTATTGTTTCAGCGGGCGGTAAGTCGCTCCGCCGGGCTCGGAGATCGATTCGACCAGTTCGAAACCCGACCATTCGACGACCGCCGGCTGCGCGAGGCGCTGCGTTTCGAAGGGCCGCGCCCGGCGTACCACCGTTATGTGCGGCCGGTAGGCCCGATCTTCGACGCTTACACCGAGGTCCGCAAGCAGCGAGTTCTGTGCATCGACGAGACGCTGCAGCTCGGGCGGCACGATGGCTGCGACGAGGCTGGCAACTTTCGGCCGCGGCCAGAATTCGACGCGGTCGAAACGCAGGCGAAACGGTTCGACGGTAATTTGCGCAGCCCTCGCCTGAAGATCCTGCAGTCTGGACTCTGGGAATTCGCCAATGAACGCCGTGGTCACGTGCCAGTTGCC
>JBFEXY010000180.1:0-5430 GCA_041562415.1 Woeseiaceae bacterium | reverse complement strand
GCAAAACCGGCGATCACCTTGCCTCCGGCCAGGAGACGGACCTTGCGGGCATTGCCCTTCATGATGGTGTTACCCATGCTGACCTGGCCATCGCCGGCCATCGCGACCTTGCCATTGCGACGCACCGAGACGATGGTTGTCCCACGAAACTGTTCCATGATGCTAATCCTGGGTGGTTACCCGGCAGGGCGGGCGGTTTTTGCACGCAGCTATGGCTTCTTCCTGGCCCGGGCGCGCGGATGCGTTTTGTCGTATATCTGGGCGAGGTGCTGGAAGTCAAGGTGAGTATAGACCTGGGTCGTCGAGATATTGGCGTGTCCCAGGAGTTCCTGTACGCCGCGCAGATCGTGACTCGACTCGAGCAGGTGCGTGGCGAAGGAATGCCGGAACAGGTGCGGGTAGACCTTGGAGTCGATGCCCTGGCGCCTGGCCCAGTGGTCCACACGCGCCTGCACGCTGCGGCGACTCAGCCGTGTGCCCCGGTTGCTGACGAACAGCGCAGGCTCGTCCGGCCCCGCCAGCGTGCCGCGCGATACCTGCCAGCGTGAGAGCGCCTGCAATGCCCGGGAGCCGACCGGCACAATGCGGTCCTTGTTGCCCTTTCCGGTGACGCGAACCGTTGCGTCCTGCATGTCCACGTCGCCGACATTCAGGTCGGTAAGTTCCGCCAGCCGAAGCCCGGACGAATACAGGAGTTCGAGGATTGCACGGTCGCGGTCGACGAGCAGGCCGTCCCCGGGGATTTCCAGGAGCCTCGCCATGCGGTCGGCGTCGAGATTCTCGGGCAGGCGCTTCCTGCCCTTGGGCGCCGAGACCGACTGCACCGGGTTACGGCTGACATGCTTCTCGCGCAGGAGGTAGCGGAAGAACGTGCGGGCTGCGGAAAGCCGCCGCTGGATGCTGCGCGCAGAGAGTCCGCGACGAAAACAGGTCGCGGAGAAGTTGCGAATGTGTTCGCTGTCCAGGCCTGACCACCCGTCTATGCCGGCCTCGTCGCACCAGGACTGCAGCGCGACTATGTCACGCCGGTAATGCTTGCAGGTCTCTTTCGACAGCCGGCGCTCGAACTCGAGGTGTCGGATGAAGGCGTCGATCCAGTCGGCTTCAGCGGCGTCCACAACGCCGTATCAGTATCGATTCAGCGCGCCGGATACGAGGTCGCCCACGCGAGTGAGGAAGTCGATGCTCATGCCCGGGTGAAAACGGTTCGAGTCGACGCTGCCGATGGCAAGAAAGCCGATGCTCGCCTTCTTGCCCAGCGGGACCAGTGCGACCGAACCGATGTCGTCGGCATCCGCCTTGAACAGGAAGCTGCGCTGTGCGTCACGCACCTGGCCACAGCGAGGGCCACTTCCCTTCAGGAAGGTGGTGAACGGACCCAATGCTTCGTCTTCTCGCTGAATGACACGGAAAAACCGGCCGGCGTCGACGTCGTCGAAGCTGTCCGGGTTGCCGAACAGTACGAGGACGGCCTGGTCGGCGCCAAAACCGGCACGCATGGCTTCCTCGACTGCGGCGACAGTGGTGTTCAGGCTATCCGCTGCCAGAAGGTGGAGGCCAAGCTCGTGGATCTTTGCGGCGAGCGCGTCATTGTCGCGCGCCACCTGGATGAGTTCCTTGAGCTGGCGTTCGAGCTTGACTTGCTTCTGGCGCAGCATCGAGACCTGGCGTTCCACGAGCGATACGGTGCCACCGGCCTCGTGCGGGATGCGCAGCTTGCCCAGGACTTTCGCGTTGCGTTCGAAAAAGTCGGGGTGTTCCGCGAGATAGTGGCAAACGGCCTGTTCCGACAACTCTTCCTCAACGTATTCCGGCTTCGCTTGTGTGCTCATAGATCGATACTTCCCTCGCTGATTAACTCGGCGTCCCCGGTAAGCCAAACCGTCTCGCCACCGCCGCGCCAGCTTACCATGAGTTGCCCGCCGGGCAGGCTTACGGCGACCGTGTCGTCCAGGTAACCGAGGCGTTGCCCGGCAACGACCGCGGCGCAGGCACCCGTGCCGCAGGCAAGCGTTTCGCCAACGCCTCTCTCGTAGACCCGGAGGTCTATGGCCTTGCGGCCGCGAATTGCCATGAAACCGACATTCGTGCGCTCCGGAAAGCGCTCGTGTATTTCGATCAGCGGCCCGAGTCGCTCGACGTCGGCCGTCTGTGTCTCGGCGACCTGCAGTATGCAATGCGGGTTGCCCATGGACAGCACGGATACGTCGTAATCGGCGCCGTCCACCGCCAGCAGGTATCGGTCTGCCCGTGCATCGGCGACGAACGGTATGCGCGACGGCTCGAACTCGGGAGGGCCCATGCTGACCGTGATGCGCCCGTCCGCTTCAGCTCGCGCCTCGACGATCCCCGACGGGCTGTCGAGGCGCATGGTCCCGCGCTCGCCCGATTCACGCGCGAGCATCCACGCGACACAGCGAACGCCGTTGCCGCACTGCTGGACCTCGGAGCCGTCGGCGTTGAAGATGCGATAAGCGGCCTCGAGCCCGCCGTCGCGCGGCGACGTTACCCACATGAGCTGGTCGAAACCGGGTCCCGTCGACGAGTCGGCCAGGCGACGCAGCACATCGACCGCAGGAGGCTCTGCCGCACACTCACGGCTGTCGACGACGAGTATCCGGTTGCCGGCACCGTGCATTATCAAATAGTCGAGTTCCATGTCATCTCTGATGGACTTTTACGCCCTCTGCCTGTAGTTTACATAACCCCTCGATATGCCCGATAACAACATACTTTCTTGAAGCCCTGGGGAGAATAATGCGGCACATAATGGTTCTGAATGCGAAGGGTGGCTGCGGCAAGAGCACGCTCGCAACGAATATTGCATCTTACTTTGCCACGCAAGGCGCGTCTGTCGCGCTGGCTGATTACGACCCACAGCGGTCCAGCCTCGACTGGCTGGAGCGGCGTCCTGCGGACCGGGTCGAGATTGTCGGCGTGGCTGCGTTCGAAGACGGCTTCCGTCACGTTCCGCGTTCGGCCGACATCGTCGTCGTCGACGCTCCGGCACGCTCGCACGGCAAGGAACTGACGGAACTGGTAAAGCATGCAGAGACCATTATCGTCCCGGTCCTGCCGTCGACGATCGACATGCAGGCCACGACGACGTTTATCGAAGAGCTGAAGAGCGTCGGCAAGATTCAGCGCAAGCAGGCGAAAATCGGGACCGTGGCCAACCGCGTTCGCGATAACACGTTGATCTGGGGCGACCTCGACGAGTACCTGACGAATGTCAAAGTGCCCTACATCGCTGCGCTGCGCGAAGCCCAGAACTACGTTCGCGCCTACACACGCGGGCTCGGCATCTTCGAGCTCCCGGAGTACCTCGCCTGGCCGGACTGGGAGGAGTGGGAGCCGCTGACGGCGTGGCTGCGAAGCAAGCGCAGTCAGCCGTAGGCCCGAGAAGACCCTGTAGGAGCGGTTCCCGAACCGCGATCGCTATTGCCCCGGCGGCCGGCCGGGGCATTTGTCTCCCTCATGGCTCGCTGCGCTGCGCTTTACTTCGGTCGACAAACGCCCCGGACCGCCCCGCGCAGTCAGAGAGATGATCGCCAGCGTAACCACCGGACGGGCCGCGAGGATTGCCTTTTCGAGGAAGTAAAGCGCAGCCGCGCGCAGCGCGGCGAGCCATGACGAGAAAAGGTATCGGAGCGGCCCGCCTTGTGGAAAAGGCGGGGTCGCGGTTCGGCCGCCGCTCCTACAGAGTTTCTTCTTCGGCGAGACTGGCGGCGATGCCGTCAGCGGCATCGGCGTATTTCGGGATTACGCCCAGGACCTCGCGCATCTTTGTCGTGTCGACGATGCGGGATTCCCTGAGGAAAGAGAGCCGCATCGGCGAAAAGGTCTTTTGGGCCTCCGCGAGGCTGATTGCCGGGGGCGGGAGCAGGCCGGCCTGCCGCGCAACCTCGTTCGTGAACCAGGTGCCCGAGCGATGGTCGCCATCGCCGACGTTATAAACGCCGTCACGCACATCGGGTGACAGGGCCGCGATGCAGCAGGTCGCGAGGTCGTCCACGTGAATGCGGTTGCCCGGGTTCGCATCCTTTTCCTCGAGCACCGGCATCGCTGAACGAATCCCCTCCGTCCCCAGCCGTCCCGGCCCGTAGATGCCCGGCACGCGCAGCACGACCGCTGTCGTGTGCCGACCGGTGCACCACTCCACCAGCATCCGCTCGGCCGCGAGACGCCGCTCTGCACGCGCGGCTTCAGGACGCGGTTTGCTGGCTTCGTCCACGCGTGCGCCTTCGCGATTGCCGTAGACGCCCGTCGTGCTCAGGTAGACGAACCGGGCGGGCGGGTGCGGCAGCATCGCGAGAAAGCGGCCCAGCCTCGGATCGCCCGGCAGGTCGGATGCCGGCGGCACGGAATAGATGACCGCATATTCTTCGGGCAGCGTGATGCGCAGGCGTTCGTCGCGATCGAGATCGAGCCGCTCGTCGCCGGATCGGGAGCGGCCGAGTGCGAGAGCATCCGGGAGGCGTTTCAGTACGCGGGTACCCGTGTACCCGGCGCCAACGAACAGCGTGATCACTGGTGTCCTGTCCGGTTAGTTCGCATACTTTCAGCGCCTTGTACGACGCGCCCTTCGGGAACCGATGAAATGGGCCATGACCGCGTTGCATCCCTTGCCAAGGTCTCGACATTGGCGGCGGTATGCGCCTTGTCCTGGCCCATTTCATCGGTTCTGAATGAATGCGAACCAACCGGACAGGACACTAACGTACCGTCTTGAGGTGCGGGATGGCCGTCTTCGGAGACTCGGCGACGAGCCCGAGGCCATCACGAAATGCGTCTGCGGCGGCGTCGCCCTCGCCCAGCCTGTTCAGGAGGCGGCCGTAATCCTGGTAGGCCTCGGGCGTCGGCCGCAGGGAGATGACGGTCTCCAGGTAGCTACGCGCCTTGCCCCACAGCTCGTTGCGCAAGCACAGCCGCGCGGCGGTGAGCAGCAGGTCGGGGTCTTCCGGGTGGTCTGCGAGCCAGCCCTCGGCCCGCTTGAGTTGTTTCGAGGCATCGGGCCCTTCGACGAGGCCGAACAGGTGCACCAGTGGCCCGCGCCATTCCTTCTTTAGCGCCGATGGCAGTTCTTTCTCGGCCTGTTCATGGCTGCCGATCCTGATCAGTGTCGAGAAGTAGGCCACGAGCAATTCGAGGTCGTTACGCAGGTTTCTCGGCACGTTCTTCCAGGCCGCCTGCAACACGTCGCCATCCTGTGCGCGGTCGAGGTGCTCGCGGTGTACGCGGACCGTCCATTTGCGGATCGAATCGGCGGTGATGCGCCCCTGGGTCTTGAGCCGCGGCAGCAAATGTCCAAGGTTGTCCCAGTCTTCGAGCTGGTAATAGAGCTTGCCGAGCAAGCCGAGCGCGTAGCTGTGATCGCGTGAGTTCTCTTCGATTCGTCGCAGCGTTGCCAGGGCCTGTTCGTACTGCTCG
>JBFEXY010000179.1:0-5435 GCA_041562415.1 Woeseiaceae bacterium | reverse complement strand
TTTGAGTACAGTGCGCCACCCTGCCCACCGCGCAATTGTACGCGGTAATGCACGGCCCAGGTGGCGGAATTGGTAGACGCGCTAGCTTCAGGTGCTAGTGGGGGTAACCCCGTGGAGGTTCAAGTCCTCTCCTGGGCACCAAACGAATATAGGCCCCCGGTTGGGGGCCTATTCGTTTGATATGCAGACAGGACGTCCTCCATGGCGCCCTCGTCACGTTCGGCGGTATCCCCGCAAATTCAGCAGCTTCGCTTGAAGCCGGGGCCACCCTACACCGAATAACCAGAGCTCAGTCTCGCAGTCGTCCGTACTTCCCGACTGGGTTCAAGTCCTCTCCTGGGCACCAAACGCTCAAAGACCCCCATTGGGGGTCTCTGCGTTTGTGGGAGCCAGAGAGGATGTCCTCCAGGGCTCACCGCGAATAAACTACCTGGCCACCAACAATGGTTTTCAGCACCTTCGCATCGCGGATGGTCTCGGGCGGTATTTCCGTCAGGTCACGATCGATCAATACCAGGTCGGCGAGCATGCCCGCCTTGATCATGCCCTTGCGATCTTCCTCGAATGACGCGTAGGCGCCTTCGTAGGTGTAGGCCCGCAACGCCTGCTCGACGGTGATTTTCTGCTCGGGCACCCAACCGGCAGGATTCTCGCCATCGATCGTGCGTCGGGTGACCGCGGCGTAAATGCCAGCGATCGGATCCGCGGGCGCCACATACCAGTCGCTACCGAATGCCAGGTGCGCGCCACTATCGATGAGCGATTTGAACGCGTAGCTTGACTTCGCGCGATCCGCGCCGATCACGTCTTCCGCCCAGCGTCCATCGTCGATCGCGTGATACGGCTGCATGCTCGCAGTCACGTCCTGGACCGCGAACCGCGGAACATCGTCCGGATGGATGTGTTGCGCGTGTTCCATGCGGAAGCGGCGTTTGCGATCGCCGTTTTCCCGCGCAACATCGTGGAAGATATCCAACAGGTCGCGAATCGCCTTGTCGCCGATCGCATGGATATTCAACTGCAGCCCGGCCGCATCCGCACCCACCATCATCGCGCGCAGGTTCTCCAGAGTATCAAGCAGGAAGCCGCTCTCATCCGGCGTATCGGTAAACGGCTCCAGCATTGCCGCCGTATGCGAGCCGAGCGAACCGTCCATGAATCCCTTGACGCCGCCCGTCTTCAGCCACTCGTTGCCGCGGCCGTTCCGGTCGATATCCTCCTTCAGTTTTTGCCATTCGCCGAGCGGCGTAATGGCATAGATGCGGGTTATCAGGTCGCCACGCGCCTCCGCCCGGCGGTATGTCTCGAGACCTGCCCAGCCATCGGCGACGTTGTCGAACATGTCGTGCACGGTCGTCACGCCGTTCTCTGCCACGTACCGCATCGCGGCTTCGAGATAGCTATCGCGCTGTCGCTCCGTAGGCTGGGGCATCGCCTCCTGCACCAGCAACATAGCGTTGTCTTTCAGGATACCGGTCGGCCGCCCATTCTGATCGCGTATGATCTCGCCGCCCGCGACGTCGGGCGTATCCGCATCGACACCGGCCTGCTTCAGGGCGACCGAATTGGCAAGCGCCATATGGCCATCGAGTCGCGATATCCAGAGCGGGTTGTCCTGCGTGACTGCATCGATCCAGTCCCGCCGGGGCAGTTCGCCGCCCCAGTTAGTGTGGTCCCAGGTACCGCCCGTGATCCACTCGCCAGGCTCTGCAGCCGCGGCAAACGCACCGACGCGCTGCACGAATTCCTCGGGTGTCTGTGCATCCCTGAGCTGCACCGACGCGAGGGTGCTGCCGCCCGCGAGAAAATGCACGTGCGCATCGATGAAGCCCGGCACCAGCATGCCGCCGTCCGACTCGATGACCTCTGTCCCGTCACCGATCAGCGGCGCTATATCCACCGCCGAGCCGACGGCAAGGATTTCCTCGCCGGCAACAGCAACGGCCTCCGCCCACGGCTGTTCAGGGTCGCCGGTCCATACACGCGCACCGGTCACGACGAGCGATGCTGTCGGTGTCACCGGCGATGAACACGCGCCGGCGCCCACCAGCAGCAACGCAAGCAAAAGGCTATGGCTGCAGCGTGAGAACAAAGAGGCCACTGATACCGTCACTGACAATTATTGTCCCGGAAGGCAGATAAGGATACACGCTCCAGGCGCCATCGAATGACCCTGCCCCGCTTGCCGGCAAGGTATCGAAGAACGCGATTTCCGAAATCTCCTGGTTTACCAGATTGCCGAATTCAAGCACGCGCAGGCCCGAACTGTAGTTGGCCTGGAACACTCGATTACCCAGAACGTAGAGATTGTGGTCGATCGACGACGTCGCCGCTTCGTAAGCATACAGGTATTGCGGACTCGCGAGATCGGATACGGCGAACACGTGCGTTCGCGTCGGCACGCCGAAGTTTCTTTCATCCAGTTCGTCGCCGACGAACAGATAGCTGTGATCCTCGGTCAACCAGGCCTGGTGCACGAACCCGAGCTGTGGGTAGCCCGTTGCAGAGATTGTGAACGGAGCGGACTTGTCTCCGACGTCGGCAATTCCAACGTGATTCTCGTTGGAATTAAAGCAAATCTCGCGGTTCGCGAAACTCGTGTCTGGTCCATCGTAAACCACGCACTGGGCATCATGGGTATCCGGCGTGACGACATGGCACCCGGCAAATATTGGGTTTACCGGGTCTGCCAGATCGATCATGTGCAGGCCGCCGCTACAGGTGTTCGTGCCGACGGCATAGGCAAACCCGGTATCCTCGTTGATGGCAAGGTTGTGGGCATTCTGGAAATCGCCGTAGACCGTGTTCGGCAGCCACGCCTGCGCGGCCGTGACGCCGCGAAGCTGCGTCAGGTCGAATACCTGCATGCCATGGGCACCCGCCCCGTCTGCGACGATGTAGGCGTGGTCCTGGTAGACCTTGATGTCCCGCCAAACCGACGAAACCGTTTGCGTCGGCAGGCGCCCCAGGAAGACAGGATCCTCGGGGTTCGTAATATCGACAAACGCCGTGCCGTTTCGCAGTCCCATGAGCGCGTATTCACGATTGGTCTGTGCGTCGAACCATCCCCAGATGTCATTGCCACCGACGCCGTCCATCGCGCTGATGGGCAGCCGCGAACGCAAGTCTACGCCGGAACACTCGAAACCACCGGCGTCACCGTCGACGCAGACTTCCGGTCCGGTGCTCAGCGCGGGCGGCGGAGGCGGCGGAGGTACCGAGGGCCCTGTAGAGAGGCCGCCATTGCTACCGCCGCCGCAAGCCAGCAGCGACAGCGCCACCCAGGAAAGCCCCAGCGCGATTGAAAATCTCGTCATTCAGTTAGCTCGATCCGGCCGTTGACCGCCTTTGGAGCGCAATCTGCCGCTGTACTTCGTTGAACAGCTCGTCCCTCAGACCAAGAAGTTTGAACATCTCGACGACCGTGAAGAACGGCGCCGCAAGATTCGCCTGTACCGGATGCTTCACGAGCACGGGCATCGACTTTTCGATCGCGTGGCCGATGAACTGAGCCGCATAGCCACCGAAGAAGAGGACAGCCGCGATAACCCCGGACGTGGCGACTGGCAGCGCCGCGATCCACGACGCCAGGAGCGTGAGCCCCAAGGCAAACACCAGGAAGACGATGGCGAACATCGCGTCGAGAGTCAGGTAAAAGACGAAAAAGCCGATCACCACGAGATGGGCGAGGCTCAGCGGGAAACCGTCGATATCGATCGATAGCCAGCTCAACGGAATGAGCACACCCAGCATGATCGTGGGGATTCCGATCATATGCACGAATATATTCACCGGATGCTGGTGCGAGGCTGCATAGCCCGTCAACATGTCCATCAATTTGCCATCGGCCCTCATGCCCTGCCCTCATTAGAACGATGGCGAATTATTACACGATTCAGGCATTCCGCCCGAAAGCCGTCAAACCGGTATAATTCCCGGGACCAATAGCCAGGGGTGGCGTTCATGGCTCTACTTATCGCGGGATTGCTTCTGTTTACGATTGTGCACCTGTTGCCCGCGGCATCGCCCGGCACGCGCGCCCAACTGGCCACGAAACTCGGCGAAAACACTTACCGTGGCGTATTTTCCGCGGTCGTTCTCGCGTCCCTGGTCGTGATGGTATTCGGTTGGAAAGCAGCGACACCGACCGTTGTCTATGCGCCGCCTGCCGGCGGCGGACCGGTGATCTCGGCCCTTGTCTTTTTTGCGTTCGTGCTGTTCGTAACCTCGAAGGCACGGACGAATTACCGGCGATTAATCCGGCACCCCCAGATGATGGCGGTGATACTTTGGTCGGTCTCTCACTTGCTCGTGAACGGTGACTCCCGGTCGGTCGTCCTGTTCGGGATGCTCGGCATCTGGGCGGTACTGGAGATAGTTCTCTGCAACAAGCGCGATGGCGAGTGGCAGAAACCGGACGTGGTGCCGTTTTTCGCCGATATGATTGTCGCGGTTATCGCCGGCGTGGCCTTTGCGATTTTCTTCTATCTCCACAAGGCCCTGTTCGGCGTCCTGCCGTACTGACAACGTTGAGGCATACATGAAGAACACACACCTGCGCGAAACCGTCGAAATCATTGGCGTAATCAGCATCGTCGCCTCGCTACTCCTGGTTGCCTGGGAGGTTCGACAAGCAAATCGCATCGCCTCCGCACAGATCGAGATGCAGCTCGCCCAAGGCTTCAACGAAATGAATATGAGCCGTGCCATGACGCCGGATTTTGCAAGACTCTTCCCGAAGTTGAATTCGCCCGGAAACCACCTCGTTACCGCAACCGAGGAGTCCCAGTTGCAGGGTCTCGCATGGCATTTCACGAACCTCTACTACTCGGCGCAGATCGCGCACGACAATGGCCTGCTCGATGCGCAGCGCCTCGACAAGTACCGGCTGGACCTGGAGCAGACCCTCGACCGGTTCCCGGGCTTGCGTGAACCATTCCGGCAGATCTACGACTCGTTTCCCGAGCTGCGGTCCATGCCCGTCTTTCAGCCGCTGCGCGAGCTCGAGGCCGGGCAGCTCCTGCAGGAGGCGGATTAAGGCGCATTTCAGCTGTGGGTCTTACTGAAGCTGCTAATTAAAGTAAACTAGTACCATATCGGGATAGCCTGGGGAGGCTGGAATGAGGACCGTGCTGTTGTTGCTGGTGGTCGGCCTGCTGATCGCCTGGTACTTCTACCGCCAGGGTCTCGACAAGCCCGAAGAGCGCCAGGACCGCCGCGTCTTGCGCAGTCCGAGGGACACTGCGAAGTACCATGCCGTATCGATCAAGCCCGGCGCCTACGCGTGCAGAGCGGCTAACGAGATTGCGGGCCGGCGCTTCCTGGCGTCAGAAGCGCCAAACTTGCCATTGCCGGGCTGCAACGCCACCGAATGCGACTGCCACTTCATCCACCACAACGACCGACGAACCGGTAAAGATCGCCGCAGCCCTTTC
>JBFEXY010000178.1:0-5453 GCA_041562415.1 Woeseiaceae bacterium | reverse complement strand
CGGTTGGGTGCTGATGCCGTACTTGCGCAACTTGCCGCGGAATTGGTGGTAACTCAGGTTCAGTAATTCTGCTGCCATTGTCTGGTTGTAACGGGACTTCTCCAATGCCGCCTGCAGGAACTCCTTTTCTGTCTCCTCCAGGCGTTCCGTGAGGTGCATCGGCAGCAATGGTGGACGCTTTTCTCGGCTAGCTGGCGTGGATCCAGGTGGCTTCGACGGTGGTTCGAATGGCGAGTGAAATGGATCGAACACGATGCGAGTGATGAGTTTGTGCGGGTCTGATTCGCGGTAGACGGATCGCTCCACCGTATTCTTGAGCTCGCGAACGTTGCCGGGCCAATCGTACTTCAAGAGGGAAGACGAAGCACGAGGGCCGAAGCCGGCAAACAATTCGCGTTTAAGTTCGCTCGCCATGTTGATGGCAAACGCATATGCGAGCGGCAGGATGTCTTCCAGACGCTCACGCAACGGCGGCACGGTAATTACGTCGAAGGCGAGCCTGTCCACGAGGTCCTGACGGAAACTGCCCTGCGCAACCAGCTGCCGCAGATCCGCATTCGTCGAACCGACGATCCTCACATCCACCTGCAAGGTTTCGCTGCCTCCGACGCGCTGGATCTCCCCGTATTCGATCACCCTGAGGATCTTCTCCTGCATGCGCAGAGAGATGGTCGCGAGTTCGTCGAGGATCAGGGTGCCACCGTCTGCTCGTTCGAAGTGTCCAACGTGGGTCTTGACGGCCCCTGTAAACGCACCGGCTTCGTGCCCGAAAAGCTCGGATTCAAGGATAGTCTCCGTCAGCGCGGCACAATTGACTTTCACAACGCTCGATTCCCAACGATGGGACAGGTAGTGCAGTCGAGAGGCGACGAGTTCCTTGCCTGTACCGCGCTCACCGACGACGAGCACGGGCTTCGACAACGGCGCAGCTCGGGAGACGTGTTCCAGCATTTCCAGGAACACCGGTGCCTCGCCGATGATGGGCTGTACTGGGCGATCGGCGGTCATTGATAAATTAAGCCACAAGTTAGCGAAAAAAGCGATTTAGTAGCGAGTATTGCTAAATCAATTGGACTGTAATCGCGTGGAAAAATGTCTTTTTTCTTTTGTATTTCAGCGTATTAGAAGTAATTCGCTGAATTGGCACGGATACTGCAATAACATAGGTGACATTCACGCCATCAAGAGGACAGACCATGGGCATTTTCACGAGATTCAGCGACATCGTGAACTCCAATATCAACGCCATCCTGGACAAGGCAGAAGATCCCGAGAAGATCGTCAGGCTGATGATCCAGGAGATGGAGGACACCCTCGTCGAGGTACGGTCAGCGGCCGCACGATCGATCGCCGACAAGAAAGACCTGAACCGCAAGCTGGAGTCGCTAGAGTCCGAGTTGCAGGACTGGGAAGAGAAAGCAGAGCTTGCCCTTCGCAAGGGCCGGGAGGACCTCGCCAAAGCAGCGCTGGTCGAGAAATCCCGGGTGCAGTCCGCTGCGGATGCCGTTAAGGCCGATTACGCAGCCGTCGATGAGGGCCTCGCCAAATTGAATGAGGACATCGCCCGGCTTGAGGCGAAGCTACAGGATGCGAAGACCCGGCAGAAAGCGTTGCTTGCGAGGCACAAGACAGCCAATAGCCGACTCGCTGCGCGCAAGAAGATCCACGACTACAAGATCGATGACGCTATGGTTCGTTTCGAGCAGTACACGCGGCGCATCGATGACGTAGAGGGGCGTATCGAAGCGTACGACCTCGGTTTGCCGAAGGATCTGAATCATCAGTTCGCGAGTCTCGAGGCCGAGGAGTCCGTGCAAAGGGAATTCGACGAACTCAAACGTCGTGTTCAGGGCGAGACCAGGCAAGTTACGGATGCGGAGTAAGCCCGAATGTACGCATTGATGACGCTTGCAGTCATTCTGTTTCTAACGGTTCTGGCGCCGCTTATCGTCATTTTGTACTTCATTACGAAGTGGAAGCAGACACGTGAGATTTCAGGGGACGACGAGCGAATGCTGGAAGAATTATGGACGCTCTCTCAGCGCCTCGAGGAACGAATCGAGACGCTCGAGCGGATTCTCGATGACGATTCAACGACACACAGGAGACAATAAATGAGGCAAGGCACCTGGAATATCGACTACGGTCCATTTCGAGGTTTCTACCGTGACCGGGATAACGGCTGGATATTCGGCGTATGTGCAGGGCTGGCCGATCGCTTCAACCTACAGGTCGGCGTCGTGCGCACCCTGGCGGTAATCAGCCTTCTCATATTCTTCTGGCTGACAGCAGCCATCTACATCGCCGCAACGTTGCTGATCCGCGAGAAACCGCTGGTCTATTCGGGGTCGCGATCGGAGTATGAGTTTTGGCGCCGCGAACGGCGACAGCAGTGGAGGGAACAATGACTGTCCAGGCTTCTACGAACGAGCGACGTTTTTGTCGTAATGCCGACAAAGCGATGCTCGGCGGTGTCTGCGCGGGAATCGCGGATTACTTCGGATTCAATTTGTGCGTGACACGATTGCTCGCGGTCATCGCTTTTTTTACGATGCCGCTGACAATTCTCGGCTACCTTGCGTTGGTAATTCTGACACCCAGTGTTTCGGCGAAAGACAATCCGCGCCCCGTGGACCCGGAGTTTCACCGGGCGGTGCGCTCGTCGCCAACGCAGACGATGAGCGACGTCCGCAGCCGATTCAAGTCGCTGGACAGGCGTCTCGCGCGCCTCGAAAAGTATGTAACGTCCTCGCGTTACCAGCTGGATCGCGAATTTGACCGACTAAAGGACTGATCGATCAACAACCAGGGGATGTGTTGATGAACACGATGTTTTATGTGGTCTGTATCGTTGCCATCGTGCTGGCTGCGAACACCGTCCAGCAATATCTGAAACTCCGTCACCACAAGGAGAATCGGGATACTTTGGCCGACGAGACGCAAGCGCAGCTGGATGCTCTCGAAGAGCGAATCAAGGTACTCGAGAGGATCGTCACCGAAAACAAGTTTGACCTTCGCCAGAAGATCAATAAGCTCTGATGCATGAATGAAATATGGCCGGCCATCGAGTCAATACTCGATCATCTGAGGATCGACATCCGAAATGCCAGCGTGCTGGCGATTGGTTTATCCGGGTCCGAATCGTTGAACGTCGGGGCCGTGGAGGCATACGAAACACTAGCCGGTCCTGGCGACCTGCCACGTACTCTCAGGGCGCAACTCGGCATTGTCGTCGCTCCGCTCGAGTACATGTCGCTTAAAAGCGCTGAGCAATTACTGTCGCGTCTACGGGACGTCCACTGCGACAAGGTGTTGCTTGTTGACTCAGGACCGGGCTGGAGCCCGGACGTATTGCGCTCCCTCGGCTACCTGGAAGTGAAACCCTCGTCGATTGAAGAGCGTTGCTTCTTGTTCGATCCGGACATGTTCAGTCAGCCGCGTGAGTGGAACAACCCTTCCGACTGGGCAAATCCTGGGAACTTTCGAAAATACCGCTGGTAAGGGCTAGTCCGAACCCTGTTCCGATTTCCGGGCATTGTAAGCGCGAACCTGCTGATTCCACTTCTCGCCAAAAAGAAATTTCTCTTCGTTAGCCGCGTCGAAGCGTTTCGCCAGCAACTCGTCGCGACGCTTGATAGTCTCTTCGTCTGGATTCTCCATCGCCGCTACAGCATCCTTCTCTTCCTTCTCGATGCATTCCAGGTATTCATCCACGGCCGCGAGAAACCCTTTGACGGCAGTCTGAGCGGCAATCATATCTTGCTTCGACGCCGTGCCCCCGTCGGGCAACGTCGGGCGTTCCGGGTATTCGCACGCGAGGCCGAAGGCGGGTGCGGAAAACAGGATGGTTGCGGCTACAGCTCTTATCAGATTCTTCATCGGATCACTTCTGGCAATAGGGCGTTTATAGCTATTGCACGCCCCGGTTAGCGGAAGGGGATATTTAAGCATGATGCAGGTAGCGAGTGAAGTTGCCAGGATGTCAGGCGAACAGTGCCCTGTGAGTGTCCGTACCTTCGGCCTGGGCGAGCAATAGTTCCAGGTAGCTGTCCGAGCTCATGGGATCTCCGAAAAGCAGGCCTTGCACGTAGGTACAGCCGAGTTTTTGCAGGAAGGCGAGTTGATCCTCGCTCTCCACACCCTCCGCGACAACATCCATATTCAGATTACGGCCCATTTGAATGATCGTGCTGACGATAGTGGCGTCATCGGGATTGGTCGAAACGTGGCGCACAAACGACTGGTCGATCTTGAGCGTGCTGATCGGAAATTGTTGTAACGCACTCAACGAGGAATAGCCGGTGCCGAAATCGTCGATCGCGAGGTGCAGTCCGAGCGCATACAGCTGATCAAGCAGCTTGATGGTGCGCTCCGGGTTCTCCATGAGCGTCGTCTCAGTGATCTCCAGTTCCAGGGACGTGGGCGAAACCTCGTAGCTGCGCATTATGGATCTAATTCGTCGTGTGAAATTCGGTTGCCGCAGTTGTTTTAGCGACAGGTTGACGGATACACGGCCGGGCGAGGAAACGGATCGCTGCCAGAAACGAAAGTCTTCGCATACCTTGTCGAGCACCCATTCTCCGATTTCGATGATGAGGTTCGTTTCCTCCGCGATCGGAATGAAATCCGACGGCAATATCATGCCCCTCTCGGGCAACTCCCAGCGGACCAGCGCCTCGGCGCCGAAAACCTCGCCTGTCTCGAGGTTGTACTTCGGCTGGTAGTGAACGAGCAGTTCGTCACGTTCAAAAGAGCGCTTCAGCTTGCTTTTCGTCATCAACCGCTCGACGGCAGCTTCATTCATCGCGGGCTCGTAATACGAGTAGACGTTGCCACCGGATTTCTTGGCGTGATAGAGGGCAGCATCGGCATTGCGGATCAGGTCGATGACGTTTGGCGCGTCCTTGGGATAGTAGGCGATGCCCATGCTCGCGGTCATGAAGACCTCATGTCCCTGGACGAAAAAAGGATCAGCGAGCCGGCCCACAAGTTGCATTGCAAGCGCGTCGGTCTGCTTCCTGCCGCTCTCGTCCGGGCCGAACCCGTCCAGAATGACCGCGAATTCATCGCCTGCCAGCCTGCCGATAATGGTGTCATCGGGTAACGCCGCGCTCAGCCGCTCCGCCACGGTTTCCAATGTTGTGTCGCCCGCGAGGTGTCCGAAGGTATCGTTGATTTCCTTGAACGCGTCGATATCAATGTAAAAAAGGCACAATGGTTTTGCGCTGCGGCGTGCTCGCGCAATACAGCGTTGCAGAAGATGCTGGAACTGCATGCGGTTGGGAATCTTTGTCAACGCATCTATACGCGCCAGGTAGCGAATGCGCTTTTCGGCGCGGCGTCGCTCGGTGATGTTCTGCGCGGCGTAGATCCTGTCGCCGGATTCGGCTTCCTTGCCGCCGAGAAAGGAGCAGGTATAGGAAACCGGGATCGATTCGCCGAACTTGCTCTCG
>JBFEXY010000177.1:0-5495 GCA_041562415.1 Woeseiaceae bacterium | reverse complement strand
CGCTCGAGCTCTTCCAGCAAATCGA
Source organism: Woeseiaceae bacterium (assembly GCA_041562415.1). Classification (GTDB taxonomy): domain Bacteria; phylum Pseudomonadota; class Gammaproteobacteria; order Steroidobacterales; family Woeseiaceae; genus UBA1847. The sequence continues at coordinate 5,470 of JBFEXY010000177.1, read as the reverse complement.
GCACGAGCGCAATACCGGCCGTGTTGACACCGAGGTCCTCCTCCAGCCGTTGTGCGCAGCGGATTCGCTGCACGCTGACGCCGCGAAAACGCCAGGTCTCGGGGCCCCTGCCGATCGGATCGACGATACCTTCGTTTGCCAGTTCGATAACCCGCTCGGCAGGAAGCCGGGATGCACGGCACAACTCCGCGAGGCTCAGAACGACCTCCTCCTCGAGGATCGTGCCCACCAGCGTCGTCATCTTGGTTTCGCTGCTCGTCATCGGTCACATTCCAATATCCGCACGCGGCCTGAACTCGAAGGCTTTTCCAAATTCCGAGTACGCCGCCTTCGCTGACTCGGTGTCCGCTTTGGGCAAGGCGATATTCAGTACAACGAACAGGTCACCCGGTTGCTTCGCGGGAATGCCCCGGTCCCTCAGGCGCAATTTCCGGCCGTTCGCTGAATCTGGCGGTATGGTCAGATCGACTTTACCCGATGGCGTGGTCACCTTGACGCTGGCTCCCAGCGCAGCCTCCCAGGGCGCAACCGGGAGGTCGATGAACACGTCTTTGCCCTCGACCCGGTAGTAACGATGCGGCCTGAACTCGACCTCCAGGTAAAGGTCGCCCGCCTCACCGCCGCCGATTCCCGGACTGCCCTGTCCTGCCAGGCGGATGTGCTGACCCTGGCGCACCCCCTTCGGAATGCGCACGTTCAGCGTACGCTTTTTGACGGACGGACGGCCGTCCGGGCCGACCTCCGTATGCTCGAGTGTCACCGCCCGGGTCCTGCCGGTGTAAGCGTCTTCGATATCGATCAGGATCTTGGCCTGGGTATCTTCGCCACGTGCGTGGAATGAGCGGCGGGTCGACCGGGCGAAACCCCCGCCGGGCGCACCGCGCCCGAACAGGCTGTCGAAGAAGTCACTGAACTGGTCCGCGGTGGCGCCCGTAAATCCGCCACCGTGAAACTCGAATCCTTCATTCCAGTCCGGTGGCGGGCGGAAGTCCTGACCCGCTTTCCAGTCTGCGCCGAGCCCATCATAGGCGGCCCGCTTCTCGGGGTCCTTCAGGACCTCGTAAGCCTCGCCGAGTTCCTTGAAGCGCGCCTCCCCGTCGGGTTCGCTGCTGACGTCTGGGTGGTATTTGCGCGCGAGCTTGCGGTAGGCCCGCTTGATCTCGTCTTGCGAGGCGTCACGGTCGACGCCCATCACCGCATAATAGTCCTTGTAACGCATAGCCGGTTTGTCGTTGCTTACGCCTTTGGCAGAACGGTGTCCCAGTCTCCGATTTGGGTGCATGAGCGGCGGAATCAACGCCACGACGACAGAAGTTCAGGCGTGGACATCAACGAACCTGACGACAGGTGGCAGCGCGAACCCGGTGAGCCGGCGGCGTCGAGCCACCGATCGGTTCTCGAGGAACCCGGTGGATACTAGCGGTCGGACATTTCTCTTTGCCGCATCGGCATGGTATCGATGAGTGCAAAGATTTCGGTCATTGAGACAATGGACTCGGTCGACAATTTGACTGAGCCGTCTTTGCCTATCAGGCGTAACGCGAAATGACCGGACTGAATGCCCAGGCTCGCGCGTGCGTTGGTGGTCTCGGCCGTCGTAAGTTCCCGGCCCCCGGCCGCGGATGTGCCGGTGTCCAGCAGTGTCACGAGCACCATATCCCGATCCGCGAATTCTTCACGCATCGAGGCCAATTCAGTTTGCAACTCGACCAGGTCGATATCGTCCTGGGTCGGAGCGCTAACGACGAGAACGCGGCTTTTCCACAGGTACTGCTCGAACGCAAACGGTGACTGCGCCGAGAACGCATGTACGCTCGCCAGGCGCAATTCGAATGGGCCGTCCAGTTTGTCGTAGATCATCAGGCCCATGCCCGTGATCCGTGCCGGGTTCAGCTCGGGTCCATCGAGCCTTGTTCCACGATAGCGGGGGACGAAGCTGGAAAAGGGAATGTCGACCACGCTCCAGGCGCCGGCGTCCGTTTCGAAATCAGCCCAGTAGCTGACCTCCGCGCCACGCCAGCGCGCGTCGGTCGTCAATCTCCAGGTGTAGCGGCGGCCATCGCCCTTCACATGTAACCGGATTCCGCCGTATTTCGACAGGTCGAGCTGAACGGGCTTTGTGCGGATCGAACTGAAACCTCCGCCGTCCGTGTTCGTGCGACCGGCGAATCGCAACGTTCCCTGCTCTATCGTGAAGGTGCCCTCGCTGCGACCACCCATGACATTATCGTTGACCACGTACCAGCTGAACTCGGCCCCGTCATCCGTAAAGTCGGCTAACACGAGGTCTGCTCCGGCAGGAATACCAGAGGCGTCAGCGGGTGAACCGGGAACAGTCATCAGCAACACTCCAACTATCCACGCGAAAGTCGCCACGCCAATAAGCCGATGACGGACCTTAACGGCTGTAGGCCGGCAGCACATATTTCATATCGGGGAGCTGCATCTGCCATTGCCGGCAGCTTATCGCAGTCTGACCGCCACGCATCACGGCAGCGGTCACCGACCGGCTCAGCGCACTTGCAAAAAGCCGCTGGTAGTAATCAAGACGGCCGACGTAAAACGGGAGTATTTCCTCGAGGGTGAGGTCGGTATCCAGCATGGCGGCGAAAGCTTCGAAGAACCGGCGAATTGCGCCGGCCACGGGGCCGCCTTCTATCGCCCGGTCGGACGGAACGATCGTCCAGGTCATGTCGCGTTGCAGGACGCATGTCCCTGCAAATCCGGCGCGTCTCTCGTCCGACCACTCGTAAGGCGCGATCAGGCTCAGCGACCACCGCCCGTCGATCCAGTAGAGATAATTCGAGCCTCCCGGCACAGGCCGGTATTTGAACGACGCCGACAGCACCAGCATCGACGTGAACAGTTCAGCAAGTACCCGGCGCTGCGGTTTTGCAACGACGCCGCGTGGCTCTGTCGCGCACCAGTCGGTCAGGAAGGCATGATCTCCCTTGCCCTCCGGGTTGCCGGCGACTTTTGGCACCAGCGGCCGGTCACTCCGATGATCGCCCGAATTACCCATCATGACTTGCCGATTTCCGAGAGGATCGATGAAAATAAATACCGAATCGCGGATTACGCCGCGACCCGATCAGCTTCGTAGTTTTGCGCGGCAAACTCCCAGTTGATGAGCTTGCCCAGGAATACGTCGATGTAGGCATCGCGCTTGTTCTGGTAGTCCAGGTAGTAAGCGTGTTCCCAGACATCGAGCGTCAGCAAGGGCGTCAGATCGTCCGTCAACGGGGTCTCCGCGTTGCCCGTGCTGATGACGTCCAGCACCCCGCCATTGCGCACGAGCCACGTCCACCCGCTACCGAATTGCCCGAGTGCGGCCGCCCTGAACTTCTCCCTGAATCCGGCAAGGTCACCGAAGCGCGCGTTGATGGCTGCGGCCAGGATACCCTCGGGCTCTCCGCCGCCGTTCGGCGTCATGCTGTGCCACAGGAAGGTATGGTTCCAGGCCTGCGCGGCATTATTGAACACACCCTTGTCTGCGGCTTCGTGCGAAGCGGTGATGATCTCTTCCAGCGTCCGGCCTTCGTAATCGGTGCCCGAAATGGCCGCATTCAGTTTGTCGACATAGGCCTTGTGGTGTTTGCCGTGGTGGAATTCCAGCGTTCTCGCGGAAACGTGAGGCTCCAGCGCATCTGCCCCGTAAGGCAGGTCGGGAAGTGAAATGGCCATTAATTACTCCGTCATGTCGTCAGGTCGGGAAGGGTACCGCGCTCTCGTGAAAATTTGGCCGCCGGATACAAAGTGTTACGCACACACGGCCCGTTTAGCACGAGTTTCTCGTAATGTTGGGGCACGAAGATTATAGCGGCCACCGAAGCGCGTACGCCTGGATTCGGGTTCAACCCACCGACGTTCCCGACGACCGCTGCTGACAGCGCATCAGTCTACTGTACCGAAAGCAGGTATTATTGGCACGGCATCGAGAAATGCCTCTATAAGAACAATAATCAGGGGGGTCATCACATGGCAGTTTCTTTCACTCTCGCCAGCAGCGAGCGGGTACGTTACGCGACCGGCGCCGTCATGTACTTCGCCCAGGGCATTCCACAGGGCCTGCTGGCAATTTCAATACCGGTCTGGTTGGCCAGCCAGGGCGTCAGCGCCGGCGACATCGGTTCTTACCTGGCCGTCATCGTCCTGCCCTGGGCCTTCAAGCTGGTCACGGGACCACTCATGGACCGCTACGAGTTCCTGCCGATGGGAAGAAGAAGACCGTGGGTGCTTGGCGCACAACTCGGCTTGTCGCTCTCGTTGCTGGCGCTTGTGTTCATCGAACGCCCCGCGGAGCAAATAGGCCTGTTGATGCTTATCGGCATGCTCATCAACAGCTTTGCAGCGACCCAGGATGTTGCGGTCGACGGCATGTCGATCGACCTCACGCCGGTCAGGGAGCAGGGGCGACTTAACGCGTTCATGAGTTTCGGAAAGACCATAGGCTGGGCTGCGACAGCCGCCGTAACCGGCGTGCTTCTTACCAGCGTAGGACTGAAAACAACAGCCATCGCGGCGTCGGCGGTTGCGGCGCTGGCCCTGCTCGTCATGATTTTCGTCCTCGAACGCGAGGGCGAGCGAACATTGCCATGGACGAAGGGTGATGCAGCATCGGTGCACCGGGCAGATACCTCGTTTCGAGCGGTGTTCAGGGAGCTCAACAAGGTTCTATGGGTACGGACCAGCCTGATCGTCATGACCATCATGTTCTTCGACGGCCTGGTGTACGGGTACGGCCAGGCGCTGATGCCGATCGCCGCGGTGAAGCTGTTTGGCTACACCACGCCCCAGTGGTCGCAACTGGTCGCCACCATGGGCCTTATCGGTGCCGTTATTGCACTTTCGATCGGCCCGGCAATTGATCGTATGGGCGCAAAGCGCATGATGCTACTGGCAGCCTCACTGCTCTGCGTCCATGCGCTCCTGATCGCACAGACTCAACACCTGTGGCAGAACTCGCTCTATGTAAGGGCGATGCTCTCGATCTGGGTGATGATGCTGCCCGTCGTGATGGTTTCCGCCCTTGCTCTGGCAATGGCTATTTGCAAGAGCGTCAACTCGGCGACGCAATTCGCGATCTACATGTCGGTCGCAAACTTCGGGCATTCGGCGGGATCGAAAATTTACGGCATGGTTGCCGACGAATCGAGCTACGTCCAGTCCTACACGATGCTCAGCGCCCTGTTCGTAGGATTGATCATCGCGATCCTGCTCTACAGGCACCATCATTCCGGTGACACCGAGAAAGAAGGATCGGGAGGCAAGACGAGAGAGCGGCCGAGGTACACCGTCGGCGTGGGCGGCAACGAGGCGGGCATCTTCTGGACAGGCGCCATGCGCTGCCCGAAATGCAGGGCCGACATGGAGCCGGTCGAATACGAAGGCACCCAGATCGATCGTTGCACCATCTGCCAGGGCATATGGTTCGATGCCGGCGAGATCGAGATTTTGAAGGACAAGAAGG
>JBFEXY010000176.1:0-5504 GCA_041562415.1 Woeseiaceae bacterium | reverse complement strand
GATCCTGGCACGGAGATCTGGGTTGTGGATGCGAGCGATCATCGCCGGCTCGGGCGAATTGAGCTCGAGGTTCCTGCACACAGCCTGTTTGTTACGCAGACCGACGAGCCGAAACTCATCGTCGGCGACGAAGAGGGCGGGCTGCACATCTACGACCCGATAAAGCTCAGCCTCGACAGAACCATAGAGGATCCCGGCCCGGGGGCGGCCTTTTACATGGGCTTCGAATAATGCTGGATCCGCTGGTTGCGACGATCATCTCTGTCAGTTTCGGGCTGATGTTCCTGCTCGCGTCCGTCCACAAGTTAACGGGATTCAGCCGCTTTCGCGTAGTCCTCGCGGAGTACAGGGTCATGCCCGGTATTGTCGTGCCGGCTGCCGCGGCCGCACTGCCGATGCTGGAGATAATGCTCGGGCTCGGCTGGCTGTTTTTGCCGGAAAAACGCGCGGTGGCGCTCGTTACTGTCGGATTGCTGGTCCTTTATACATCCGCCATCGGTTTCAATCTGTTGCGTGGCCGTGTGCACATCAGCTGCGGCTGCGGCTTCGGAAAGGCCACGCGCGGTGACGAATTACTATCCTGGGGATTGGTGGCTCGTAACGCCGGGCTGTTGGGCGTCGCCACTGCCGCGACGCTTCCCGAGTCATCCCGCGCAATCGGGATTCTGGACTACGTCACGCTATGCGCTGCGCTGCTCGCTGTGGTTCTGCTGTTCACCGCAGGAAACCAGCTTATACGCAACGCAGCATCCATGAAGACCTGGCGACGGGTGGGCAAGCCGCATGACTGAGATGCTGCTGGTTTCGAATGCTGTTCTCTGGGTGCTCGTCATCGTCCTGGCGCTCGTTGTGCTTGCGCTTGCGCGACAGGTCGGCATATTGCATGAGCGAGTCGCCCCGGCGGGGGCGCTACAGCCCACCGAGGGTCCCAAAGTGGGTGAGCTGACGGAGGCTATGCGGCTGGAAGACCTCGAGGGCGGGTCCGTTGTAATCGGCGGCGCGCACCCGGACGCATTGGCGACGTTCGTGTTATTCATTTCGCCGACTTGCCCGGTGTGCAAGTCGCTCGTGCCGACCGCGAAATCGCTCGCGAAGAAGGAAGCGGCACGCATGCGCCTCATCTTCGCAAGCGATGGCGACAGCCGCGATCAACACGTCGCCTACGCGAGGGACCTCGGGCTCGACGGTTATCCGTACGTGTTATCGCAGGCGCTCGGCATGACGTACCAGGTCAGCAAATTGCCGTTCGCACTCCTGATCGGCGGCGACGGAACCCTGCAAAGCAAGGGGCTCGTGAACACCCGCGAGCACCTGGAAAGCCTGATCGAGGCCATGGACTCCGGAATCGCGACGCTGCAGGAGTATGTCGGCCGGATCGAGGCCGAGGCAAACATCGATTCCCCGGTGAAGGAACAGCTGTCATGACAAGAACAAACCTCATCGACAAGGGCTATTACTGGCTGGACGAGAAAGCGCGTGACAGCGTCCGACTGCTGGCGCAGCGAATTTCCCGGCGCAGCTTTCTGGGCCGCCTCGGTGCATTGCTCGCCGGCGCGGCAGTGCTGCCACTGTTGCCCGTCGCACGTTCTTTCGCACAGGAGTCGACGGTCAAGGAAATCGGCGACCCGAAAACCTGCGAGTACTGGCGTTATTGTGCGCTGGGCGGCACTCTGTGCGCCTGTTGCGGTGGCACGCATAAGACCTGCCCGCCAGGCGCGGAGCCGTCGCCGATTACCTGGGTCGGAACCTGCCGCAACCCGGTCGACGACAAGGACTACCTGATCTCGTACAACGATTGTTGCGGCAAGGCCGTATGCGCACGTTGCGGTTGTGGCAATTCCGAGCGGGACCGGCCGGTCTATTATCCGACCAACAGCAACAGTATCCTCTGGTGCTTCGGCACCGAGCACCGCAGCTACCATTGCACGGTCGCTGTCGTACTCGGCGAGGCTGCGGATACGAAGTGATGCGTTATAGCTGGCTGCTTGTGCTGCTGGCGCCGTTGTTCGCAGCAGCGTCAGACGACGAAGTGCGTGCCAACTACCTGCTGGCCTGCCGTGGTTGTCACCTTGCTGACGGTAGTGGTGTGCCGCCGGAGATTCCAACCCTGCGCAATACGCTCGGTCCCCTGGCTGCAAGCGAGGAGGGGCGCGATTACCTCGTGCGCGTGCCGGCGGTACTGCAGTCGCGCCTGAGCGACGAGAAGCTGACAGAGGTGCTGAACTGGGTGCTGACCGAGTTCAATGCAGACACGTTACCGAAGAATTTCAAGCCGCTGACGACGCGCGAAGTGACGGCCGCGAGGAAACAGATTCTCGCCGATCCGATCGGTTACCGCCGAGCCAGGCTCTCCGGGAAAACATCACTCGAGTAAATGCTCGTAGCGCGCATCCGTCAGCGTTTCGAGGAACGCCACCAGGTAAGAGACACGCGCTTCGGTCAGCGGCTGGCCGCCACGCAGTAATTCCTCGTCTATAGTCTCCGGCACCTCTGCCGGGCCCCACGGCCGGCCGGTTTCGGGATTAACCAGGCTCTCTTCGCTGCCGAGCAGAAAGCGGTTGTAAAACAGGATCGCCGTCTCGAGCTTCTGAAATACGCCGTTGTGCATGTACGGGCCGGTGACCGCGACGTTCCTGAGGCTTGGCACCCTGAATCGCCCGGCTTCCGACGCGTCGTCAACGACCGGATTCCGGGCGAGACCGGCGTCGACATGATTGCTGCCCAGGCCATTCTGCTTCCTCAGCCGCTGGTTAACCGGGATACCGATGTTGTGGTAGCGATAGTTCGTAAATACTTCACGATGCCTGTACTCGCGTCTATCGACGAGGTGGCAGCGGTTGCAGTTGATGAGTTCGGAGAAGAACAGCACACGCCCGATCTCTGCTTCCCGGCTCAGTTCGGCTTCTCCGCGCAGGTAGCGGTCGTATTTCGAGTCGAACGGGGCGAACTCCTCTGTGCTTTCAAATACCGCCAGGGCTGTCGCAACCGATTCCAGCGCACGTTCGGGAGAGGCCAGCGAAGATGGCCCCAGCAGCAATGCGAAAGCGTCGACATACGCTGGAACTTCGGCCAGGCGATCGCGGATCGTGGCGAGGGGCAATGCCATCTCGCCCTTGTTGAGAATGGGCTCACGCGCCTGCTCGACCAAAGTCGCCGCGCGGCCGTCGACAAATAGCCCTCCGAGATGCCCTCCATCCGGGTCTTCGTGAAACGCCGGCGTCAGCGACGCATAGGTGAGGGCAGGCGCGTTCCTGTCACCGAGAGAGGTACCATCATCGCCAAGCGACGCGGCACCGCCGACACCGTTGTCCCGCGATTCAGAAAACGCTCGCCCCGGATCGTGGCAAGAGGAACAGGAAAGGCTTCGGCCAGAGGACAAACGCTTGTCGAAAAAAAGGGCCCGGCCGAGATCGGCAAGTTCACCCGGCACCGATTCGTCCGCCGCTGCCCCACAGCAAGCCAGCGTAACCGCAAACAGTCCAGCAACCTTCGACATCCAGTGCATGCAGCGTAGTGTAATCGTGTCGACGGCGCGGGTGACAGGAAAGCATGTCGATTCCAGCCGGGAGGACGGTCCTGCTACTATCCTGCGTCCCGTTACCCAATGAGCCCTTAAGGCAGCCGAGCATGAAACGAATTTATACCGCGACGCTCATCGCGACGATAACGACCAACTTCGCCATGGCGGATCTTCGGGACCTGGTTGACGAGGAGGTTCTACTGCAAATCGCCGAAGAAACCTCGGGCGAGGCTGCGAAAAAGAACCTCGACGCGATCACGCTGCAGCACCGCATGCGCGCCAGTAAGCAATTCGATATGGCGACGCGGCACATCGAGCAGCAGCTTGAAGACTACGGGCTCGACGAGGTCGAAATCCTCCGGTACCCGGCGGACGGCAAGACGATGCTCGGCACGCAGAAGTCGCGGCCCGTCTGGGACGTGCGCTTCGCCGAGCTGTGGGAACTGGAGTCGATCGATGGTGAGAGCCGACGGGTGCGGCGCCTCGGCGACTGGGAGTCTTTGCCCCTGACGCTCGCGCAGGACAGCTTGTCTGCGGACGTGACGACGACCCTCGTCGACGTCGGGGCGGGGACGACCGAGGCTGACTACGATGGCAAGGATGTCCGCGGCAAGCTCGTGCTGACATCGAGCCAGCCAGGCGCAATCGTCGACCTGGCTGTCGGCGAGAAGGGCGCAGCGGGGATCATCTCCTACGCGCCCAATCAGCGTAGCGCCTGGTGGAAGGAAGACGACCGGCTCGTACGCTGGGGCCATATCGGCAGTTTTCCGGAGACGAAATCCTTCGGCTTCATGGTCTCGCTCGGCGAAGCGCGGAAACTGCAACAGCGCCTTGCCGGCGGCGAAGAGATACTTTTCCATGCCAAAGTCGACGCAAGCCACGAGAAAGGTAAATACGAGTTCGTGACGGCTGAGATCGAAGGTACTGACAGGAAGGACGAGATTATCCACTACACCTGTCACCTCGACCATCCGCGACCGGGGGCGAACGACAACGCATCAGGCTGCGTGGCGATTCTCGAGACCGCGCGCACGCTGAGCGCGCTGGTCGACAACGGTATCCTGCCGAGGCCACGGCGCACGCTGAAGTTCCTGTGGCCGGCCGAGATCGAGGGCAGCATCATGTATCTCGCCGGGTTCGATGATCCCTCGCGTATCAAGGCGAACATCCACATGGACATGGTGGGCGGTTCGCCGGTCACCAAAGCCGTGTTCCGAATTTCCGGCGGGCCCATCAGTGCGCCGTCTTTCATCGCAGATCTCGGTCACGAGATCGGCCATTTTCTCAACGACCAGACCGGTCGCTTTACCGACGGCGAGGACGTGGCGTTCCCACTGAATGCGCCCGAAGGCGGCAAGGAGCCGTTGCTTGCGCAAATGGAAGGGCTGGACATGGGCAGCGACCACGACGTGTTTTTCGAGGGCACGTGGCGTATCCCGGGACTCTATTTGCACGACTGGCCGGACCGCTACATTCACACGAATTTCGACACGGCCGCGAATATCGACCCCACCAAGCTCAGGCGAGCGGCGTTCATCGGCGCGGTGAGCGGCTGGTTTCTGGCCAACCTGTCCGAGGACGACGTTCCGGCATTGCTGGAACTCCTGCGCCGGAATGCCCTGACGCGCGGCGGTGAATTGCTCGGGCGCCGCGCCGCGCTGCCTGCGCTGGACGCCGCGGCGTCGACCCAGGTCCACTTCGACGTCGAACGCCGCAAGGTCGAAAGCATCGCCGCATTTGCGAGCGTGTCGGAGGTACAGCGAAACTCGGCACTGCATTTCCTCGACGAATTGCAGAAGCTTTTCGTGATGCCGGTCCCCGCGATCTTCGTACCTCGAGATGAGACGGTGTACGAGCGAAACCCGGCGATCGAAGGCCCGATGCATGCCTTCGGCTATTCGTACATCGAGGACAAGCTCGGCAGCGAGTCGTTACAGGGACTCCGGCTGCCGAAACACGCGACACAATTCGGTAACGGCAGAAT
>JBFEXY010000175.1:0-5513 GCA_041562415.1 Woeseiaceae bacterium | reverse complement strand
CGGTTAGGGGTTCGGGCTGAAGGACCGCCCGACGAGCAGCAAGTCTGACAGGGGATGCGTACCAAGCCAATACGCGAGCTCCCTCGGGTGGTCGAATTCCCAGACCGCGATGTCGGCCCGTTTGCCAATGTCGAGGGTGCCGCGGTCATGGCCGAGACCCAGCGCGCGTGCCGCTTCGCGGGTAACGCCGGCGAAGCACTCCTCCGGCGTCATGCCGAACAGGCGCGAGCCGAGGCCCATGGCGAAATGAATGGAGCACAGCGGCGACGTGCCCGGGTTGCAGTCGGTGGCCAACGCAATCGGAACGCCGCTCTCGCGAAGCTCCGCCAGCGGCGGCTGCTGTTGCTCGTTGAGGGTCAGGTAGGCACCCGGCAGCAGCACGGCAGCCGTGCCCGAATCAGCCATGGCGCGGACGCCTTCGGCCGACGTGTATTCCAGGTGATCGGCGGACAGCGCGCCGAAGCGCGCCGCGAGTTCCGCGCCCCCGCCGTCGCTCAGCTGATCGGCATGCAGTTTTACTCTCAGGCCGAGCTGCTGCGCGCGTGCGAACAGCCTCTCGACCTGCCTGGCATTGAACGCGATGGATTCGCAGTAGGCATCGACTGCATCTGCGAGATCCTTGCCGGCGACGGCCGGAAGTATTTCGTCGACGATATGGTCCATGTAGGCGTTGGCGTCGCCGGCGAACTCGGGCGCAACGGTATGGGCCGCAAGCAAGGTCGTACGAACGGTAAGTCCGGAGACTTCGCCGAGCCGGCGGGCGACGCGAAGCATCTTGAGCTCACTCTCCAGATCGAGCCCGTAGCCGGACTTGATCTCCACCGTTGCCACGCCCTCGCGCGCAAGTGCCTGCAGCCGGGGGAGCGCATCGGCATAGAGCTGCTCTTCGCTGGCTGCCCGGGTTGCCGCAACGGTGGACAGGATACCGCCACCCTCCGCCGCAATGTCCTCATAGCTGACGCCGCGCAGGCGCCGCTCGTACTCCTCGGCCCGATGTCCGCCGAACACGAGGTGCGTATGGCAGTCGATGAGGGCGGGGGTGAGCCATCGACCCGCCAGGGAACGGGTCTCCGTGGCGTTCCGCCCGGGGAGATCCGCAGTCGCACCGATCCAGTCGATTTTCCCGCCGGCAATCGCGATCGCGCCGGCTTCGATTGTGCCGTAGTCCGGTGCGCCTTGCCGCATCGTGGCGATGCGGGCGTCCGTCAGCAGCAAATCCCAGTCGGCCATTATTCTCTCCGCAATTGCAAAGCAACGTAGCATGGACTAGCCTGTATATACAACTTGGCGGTATACCGATGACCTCACTTTTTGCCAGAAAAGCGCTGCTGCCGGACGGCTGGGCGGACGATGTCCTGCTGCAGATAACGAACGGCCTTATCGACGATGTTTCGCGGGGGGCGAAGCCCGACGACGCGTCGGTCGCGACCGGCTGCATCATCCCCGGTCTTTGCAACGCTCACAGCCATGCCTTCCAGCGAGCACTGGCCGGCCGCACCGAAGAGCGTTCGCCGGCGGGCCATGACAGTTTCTGGACCTGGCGCGAGCGTATGTATGAGCTTGCAGGAATGCTCGATCCCGACCTGTTACGCGCTATTGCCCGCCAGGCCTACACGGAGATGCTGTTGAGCGGCTATACCACCGTCGCGGAGTTTCACTACCTGCACCGGGATCCGACCACGAAATCGGCGGGCTTGCAGATGTTCGAAGCACTGGCGGATGCTGCGTCGCAGACGGGGATCCGTCTCACCTACATCCCCGTGCTGTACGAGCGTGCCGGCTTTCACACAACCAGGCCGGAGGGGCCGCAGGAGTTGTTTGCACTGTCCCTGGAACAGTTCCTCCGACACCACGAGCAGGCGACCGGCAGACAGTCGCAAAGACTCAGCGTGGGTATCGGCGCGCACAGCCTGCGCGCCGTCAGTGCCCCGTCGTTGTTAGCGATCGCAGAAGTCGGCCGCAAGGCCGGCGGCCCCGTTCACCTGCATATCGCGGAACAGCAGCGCGAAATCGACCAGTGCCTCGCGGCCTACGAACGGCGCCCTGTGCGCTGGCTGCTGGAAAACGTGGGCATCGACGAACAGTGGTGCCTCGTGCACGCGACGCACATGGACGCCGACGAAACGCGCAGTCTTGCCGGTTCCGGTGCCGTCGTATGCGTGTGTCCCAGCACGGAAGCGAACCTCGGTGATGGTCTGTTCCCGCTCGCGGATTACCTCGCCGCCGGAGGCAGGATGGCCATCGGCTCCGACAGCCATATCTCGATCAATCCGTTCGAGGAGCTGCGCTGGCTGGAGTATGGCCAGCGCCTGGCGACAAGGACCCGGAACGTCACGTCGTTCCGCGGTGCGCACGTCGGCCGCGAGCTGTTCGAACGTGCCGTCGAAGGCGGCGCGCAGGCGAGCGGCCAGGCGATTGCAGGATTGCGTTGCGGTGCCCCCGCCGATCTCGTTGCGCTGTATGACGACGACCCGATGCTGGCGGGGCACGGCGATGAATCACGCCTGGATGCGCTGGTCTTCTCCGGCTACCGGCTGCCGATCGAGGGTGTGATGGTACACGGCGAATGGCTGGTCGCGGATGGCGAGCACCGGTCCGGCGCAGCCGCGCGCGAAACGTTCCGCGCGGCCGTTGCAGCGGTCGGAGCAAAGCGATGAGTGACAGCAGGAAGCCGCGTTACCAGGAGCTCAAGGACCTGATCATCACGCAGATTTCGTCCGGGGAGCTCGGCCCGCACGATCGGGTGCCATCGGAGAACGAGCTCGTCGATCGCATGAGCGTATCGAGGATGACGGCGAATCGCGCACTCCGTGAACTTACCGATGAGGGTTACGTGGAGCGCATCGCCGGTCGCGGCACCTTCGTTTCCGACTTTCGCTCCAGATCGCACATGCTCGAAGTTCATAACATTGCCGACGAGATCGCTCAGCGGGGCCACCGCCATACCTGCGACGTACTGCGCAACTCGCGGCAGCATGCGCGCGGTGAGATCGCAAAGGCTCTCGACGTCGAGCAGGGCACCGACATATTTCACCTGTTGCTGGTGCATTTCGAGAACGGCGCGCCGATACAGGTTGAAGACCGCCACGTTCTTGCAGAATTCGCTCCCGAATGTGCCGAGCAGGACTTCAGCTCTGTCACGCCCAGTGCCTACCTGACCTCGATCGCTCCACTGCAGGAGGCCGAGCAGATCGTGCGGGCGCAGCTGCCGAACGCGGCCATTCGTGGGCATCTGCAGATGCCGCAAAACGAGCCGTGCCTCGTGGTCATGCGCCGGACATGGGCGCACGGCCGCCCCGTCACGTTTGCGCGACTGCATCACCCGGGCAGCCGCTACGAGCTGACCGGGCATTACACACCCCCTGGAACATCGACATCGGCGTCGGACGACGTCGTGCAACTGGAGAAATTACAGCGATGAACGAATCCCGTGTCATCAAGGCGCCGGTCGGCACAAAGCTCTCCGCGAAGAGCTGGCTCACCGAGGCGCCGCTACGCATGATCATGAACAATCTCGACCCCGATGTCGCCGAGCGACCGCAGGACCTGGTCGTGTATGGCGGCATCGGCAAGGCTGCCCGCAACTGGGAATGCTTCGACGCTATCGTCGAATGCCTCAGGGAACTCGGCGACGAGGAAACCCTGCTGGTGCAGTCCGGCAAGCCTGTCGGCGTTTTCCGAACGCATGCCGATGCGCCGCGCGTTCTGATTGCCAACTCGAACCTGGTGCCGGCCTGGGCCAACTGGAAACACTTCCGCGAGCTCGACCGGAAGGGACTGATGATGTTCGGCCAGATGACGGCAGGGTCGTGGATCTATATCGGCAGCCAGGGCATCGTGCAGGGTACCTACGAGACCTTCGTCGAAATGGGCCGCCAGCACTATGGCGGCGACCTGTCCGGGCGCTGGATACTGACGGCCGGGCTCGGCGGCATGGGCGGCGCACAGCCGCTGGCGGCAACGATGGCCGGGGCCTCGATGCTGGCGATCGAATGCCAGGCCGATCGCATCGAGAAGCGCCTCGAAACAGGCTATCTCGATACGAAGACCGACGACCTGGACGATGCGCTGGCGTTGATCGAGAAGTCCGTGGACGACAGGAAGCCTCTGTCGGTCGGTCTGCTGGGCAATGCGGCCGAAATCCTGCCGGAGCTGGTAAAGCGCGGCATCAGGCCCGACGCCGTGACCGACCAGACCTCGGCGCACGATCCGGCCAACGGCTACCTGCCGATCGGCTGGACCGTCGAGGAATGGTTCGAGCGCCGCGAGTCGGACCCCGATGCGGTGGTCGATGCGGCCGTCAAATCGATGGCCGTGCACGTGCGCGCCATGCTCGCGTTTCACGAAGCCGGCGTGCCCACGTTCGACTACGGCAACAACATCCGCCAGGTAGCGCTGGACCAGGGTGTCGATAATGCCTTCGACTTCCCGGGATTCGTCCCCGCGTACGTGCGCCCGCTGTTCTGCCGCGGCGTCGGCCCGTTCCGCTGGGCAGCGCTGTCGGGTGACCCCGAGGACATCTACCGCACCGACGCGAAGGTCAAGGAGCTGATCCCGGACGACGAGCATCTCCACCAGTGGCTGGATGCTGCTGCCGAGCGGATTCACTTCCAGGGACTTCCGGCGCGCATCTGCTGGGTGGGCCTCGGTGAGCGCGACCGGCTTGGCCTCGCGTTCAACGAGATGGTGCGCAACGGTGAACTGAAGGCACCTGTGGTCATCGGCCGCGACCATCTCGACAGCGGCTCGGTGGCAAGCCCGAATCGCGAAACCGAAGCGATGCGAGACGGTTCCGATGCGGTATCCGACTGGCCGCTGCTGAATGCGCTGCTGAATACGGCGAGCGGGGCGACCTGGGTATCCATCCACCACGGCGGTGGCGTCGGCATGGGCTATGCGCAGCACGCGGGCCTCGTGATCGTCTGCGACGGCAGCGAAGAAGCAGACCGGCGTATCGCGCGCGTACTGTGGAACGACCCCGGCACCGGCGTAATGCGTCACGCCGATGCCGGCTACCCGGAGGCAATCGAATGTGCGAAGAAGCACGGCCTGAATCTGCCGATGGTGGGCCGGGAGGAGGTGTCGTGAAGCTAATCGTCGATAAACAGCTCGTTACGCTGGCAGAGCTTCGGGAGGCGTGGCGCGGTCCCGTCGAAGTCACTCTCGGCATCGACGCACGGCGCGCTGTCGCGGAGTCGAGTGAGTATATCGGTGACGTCGTCAGTAGCGGCGCCGAGATTTACGGGGTCAATACAGGCTTCGGGCAGCTCGCCAGGGTACACATCAGCGACGACGAACTCGTGAAACTCCAGGAGAACCTGGTGCGGTCGCACGCAGTCGGGGTCGGTGAGGACCTCGATGACGATATCGTGCGCCTGATCATGCTCATGAAGGTGATTGCGCTGGCCGAAGGGTTTTCGGGCGTGCGGCTCGAGCTGATCGATGCACTGTGCGCGCTCATCAATAACGACGTCTACCCCCGGATTCCCGCCAAGGGATCGGTGGGTGCGTCG
>JBFEXY010000174.1:0-5534 GCA_041562415.1 Woeseiaceae bacterium | reverse complement strand
AACGCCGTCGATGGCAACCAGGTGATACGCGCGGGCTGCCGCCAACGCCGCTGAGAGTGAAAACAGGAACGCGAGACGATCGGGCGTCGGCACGGCACTGAGTTCCTTGGCCAGGTCGTTGGTACCCATCACGAAGCCGGTCAGCCGCGTTTTTGCCGACGCCTTCGCGATCTTCTTGATATTGAGGACCGCCAGCGGCGTTTCTATCATTACCCATAGGCCCAGGCCGGGCGATGCCCCCGCATTGTTCAGGAACCGATTGATGGCGCGAACATCTTTGCCCCTCGTTATCTTCGGGACCAGCACGCCATCGACGCCGGCCGACACTGCCATTTCGAGATCATCCCGCCCCCACTCCGTCTCGAGCCCGTTGACCCGGATCACGATTTCGCGGGCACCGAAAGACCGATCGCCGAGGGCATTCTGAATGGCCTCCCTGGCATCCACTTTCGCATCGGGCGCCACGGCATCTTCCAGGTCCAGAATAAATGCGTCTGCGGGCAGCGACTTTGCTTTTTGCAGCGCCCGGGCATTGGCTCCGGGTACGTACAAGCAGGAACGTCGTGGGCGGAAGCGGGTTACAGCAGTCATGGGGCTAGAATCCGGTTTGGTTCACCGCGATTGGGAGCACACGCCAAGTTTACAGCCTTCGGCAGGGGGATCACGCCGGCAGAAAGAAGATCGGGACAGGCCCGGAGGGACACACCTCGAGACAAGGCCGGCCAGCCCATACGGGCCGCGGCCAGGACTCAGGCCCTGTCGACGCAATATCGATGTGGGGAGGAGTCATGAAAAATGGCCCGGCCGAGTATGTCGGCCGGACCCGGTCTTTCAAGGCTGTCGCACTCGGTAGTCTGTGACCGGCGAACGCTATTCCGCCGCTTGCTGCGCAACCTTGGTCGCGCCGCCCTCGCGCCAGCTCATTGCCGCCACCTGGCCCTGGCGGGCGTAGTCGGCTGCCTCGCCGAGAACCCGCGCCGCCTCCTGCGGTGCATGGAAACCCATCGAATTCTCGGCCGCGATGAAGTCGAGGCGCCACTGCGCTTTGCGCTGCAGTTCTAGCGCCGGTTTCAGTTGCTCGTCGTTAGCGCCCTCTTCCTTCGCTTTCTGCACCGCGTCCAGCAGGTCCATGAGTGCCGCGCCGCCCCGTTGCAGCAGGTCGAGATTGCGCTGCTGGATAGCATCGACCCGCGCCAGGATCTCGTCCTCGGAGAAGCGATGACAGGTCTGGCACGCGCGGTTCACGTTGAGCAGTGGGCTGCGCACCCAGTGATCTGACACCTTGCTTGCGCCCTCGCGCTGGTACGGCATGTGGCAGTCGGCGCAGGCGACGCCGCTGCGCGCGTGGATGCCCTGGCTCCAGAGCTCGAACTCCGGATGCTGCGCCTTCAGGATCTCGGCGCCTGATTCGGCGTGCTTGTAGTCGAAGAAGCGCTGACCGTCGTCGAAGGTGATCTCGTCCCAGAATTTCTCGACGTTATCCGCCGTAAGCCCGTCGCCCCATGGGAAGGTCAGCGGCATCTTGTTAGCGCAGTAGTACTCGACATGGCATTGCGCGCAGACGTAACTGCGCATCTCCGTGCGGTTTGCGTCGAGGTTCGGGTCGTAGGGCTCGGCGCGGGAACCTTCCCGCCATTTCTGCACTGTGGGCAGGTGCGGAACCTCGGCATCGCCCTCGGCCAGTGCCTGAATGCCGTAGATGAAACCGGGGCGCGTGACGCGGAGCGCCATCGTGTCCGGGTCGTGGCAGTCAACACAAGAGACTGGGTGCCCGTGCCCCATGTCATGAAGCTTCGCGTTCAGGTCCTTGTACGAGTACTTGTAGCTTTCCGCGAATCCCGCCATGGCATCGCCGTCACCGAGCTCACGGTACAGCGGCATGATCGATGCGTGACAGTGCAGGCAGGACCCGGTCTGCGGCTTGCTCTGCCGCTCCGTCTGCTCCTGGTCGACGAGCATGTAGGCGTGGCCCCGGCGGTCGCGGTAGTCGATGGAAAACGCATAGCCGCGGAACATTCGCTGCAGCCACGGATCGCGCTCGATCTTCTGCTCCGGCAGCGCTTCGCTGCCGCCGTGGCCCCCGAAGCGCGTGCGTGTCGCCTCCGCCGTGCGCAGATACGAGTCGTACTGCTTCGGGAAGTTGATGCCCCACTCGGCGGGATCCGTCGTATCCTCGGTCACGTCGACCAGGCGAACGTAGGTCTGTTTCGCCTCGGTCTTGCGCTCGAAAATATTGACGAGAAGCGCCGTGACGCCGGCCGTCGCAACGGCAACGATCACGACGAGTGCCAATATGCTGGTCGTGCTCCATCCGCGTAGATATCGTTTCATTTGCCCGAACCCTGGTCTGTTAAATGTTTATTCCGGTCCGCCCAGCCCGGTCGTCTCACCGTGGCCCACCGTGACGTGGCAGTGCACGCAGCGGACCTCCTCCGCGGGCCCGTTCACGCCAACAACAAGCTCGTGCACGATGTCTTCATGACAGGCTAGACAGTTGTTCTGGAGAATCCGCGCGTTCGGATCCTTGATCATGATCGGCTCGTGGAAGTTCTGCAGCGTGAAGCCCTTGGAGTGGTGCCAACCGTTATCGGCTTTCGCGATGTATTTGCCGAGGAAGTCGTGCGGCAGGTGGCAGTCGACGCAGACCGCGACCGCGTGGTGACTCGACTTCTGCCATGAGTCGTATTGCGGCTGCATGATATGGCAGTTGACGCAGACCTCGGGATCGTCGCTCATATAGGACAATCCTTCTGCATACAAAAAGGTATAACCGCCGACGCCCAGCAGGATGCCGACCAGGACCGCGAGGAGCACGAACGGCCTGGACACTCGCAGCCCGGCGCTCTTCCCGTTGCTGGCTGTTGACACGCTTCCTCCCAAAGTAACGCGTCAATTCTAACCTCTTTTAAGTGGGAGCAATATGCCGTAGATCAATGACGTTAGGCCTGGCGTGGACGTACGAACTCGCGCCCGCAGGCTGGATCGAACAGGAAGACCGGTTAGCCGGGCTGGACTCGCCTCGCATGCCTTCGGTGTCTGTTGCTTCAATTGCATCACTGCGCGAGACGATGCATAACGGAATCACGCAACTCCCCCTCGCCGGCCGGTGATTTCTACAGCGCCGTCAGGCTCGTCAGAAGCGCGAGCACGGCAATCATCGCCAATATTGCAAGGACGATTTTGCGGTCCCTGGCATCTTGCGCGGCATGTACGCGTTCCCATTCTTCCCATTTAGTCACTGTCTTGCTCCCTGTTACGCCTTGCACCTCCTGATTTGTATTAGACGACCAGGAATCCCGTTTGGCTAGCCGGGATTTCACCTATTCGATTGCGATTTTCAACCTGGATATTGGTGGCTACGGTTGCGTCCGTAACCAATTTGGCGATGTCAAAGTAGTACTGTTTATTTGATCGTGGGCTCAATCGACGCTACAGCAAATCACCTGCCAGACCATCAACGCGAAGTTACGAAGCCCGCGGAAGCCTTGTCACAACATGGAATTGCCAATCATTGCGAATCACAATTCGAATCGGCGCAATTCTTCCTGGTGATATGCGACCAATAGACTGTCCATCATCTCCGACGAAATGCCTTGTGGGAAGCGGCTGATCAGGCGAAAACGCTCCTTGGTTTCAGGGCTCCACTCGAGACTTCGTCCGACTTCTGCCCGATAGCCGCCAAATTCAGTTGCCCTGACTCGAGAGGTCCTGTTCCACGCAACGAAAATTATCTCGTCTGCAGACTCATTACTATCAGCCCCGAAGAAGATAATACCGTCATCACGAATCTCCAGAAGCTCGCCTTCGAATGTCAGCTTGCCTTGATCTTCCGTTGGCAAGATCTGCACTTCAACGGTTGCGCCCTCCGGGTTATTCGCCAGGTCCAGATCCTTAATCTGCGGCCCCACATGGCACGCGGCTAGGGAAACTGCTGCCAAACTCAAACCCGCTCTAATCCCAGGATTCATCGTGACGACACCTTTATCGATTCAAACTGCTCCCTGTACGTATCGCGTTTCTGTGCATAGATCTCCAGAGATTGCACTAGCGTGTGGGCCGTGGGCTCGAACTTTCGTCGATGCTCTTCTGCCAGCCAATCTGAACGCATCCACTCCATGTAATAGCCTTCAGACGCAAGGAAGAAAGTGCGTGACTGCTTACTCTCTCCCAGGTCGAACCCCAGCTGCACGCTCTCTCCGGGACGCGTAATCAGGTAAGTTTCGTCGGCGCGCGCGAGGTACTCGGGAATATCCGGACGACGGCTTTGCGGTGTTTTCGCCATAGTGACGGGAATCGTGCGTACTTTAGCGCGCTGCGCATCAGTTGCCAGCGCAACCTGGTCAATGCGCCAGTTGTCGGCAACGAATGACAAGCGAATCCTGACGTTTTCGCCGCTCACGGCGTCCAGTACAAGGGCTCGCTCACTCCATGCGATCGGACCTTGATCGCCGATTCTGCCAACCTTTCGAAACTTGCCGTCGCGCCAGACTGAAACTGTCATTCCCATGTTTTCGCGGTACCACAAGCCCAGCTCGGCACGATTGCCGAGGTGCTTAAGGTCATGGCCCATCCAGTCGAGTGCCGCGAAACTTTGCTCTTTGAGCATGACGTCATACAACAGCACGGTGTTTAGCATGCTGTTGCGCATATTCAGCACCAGCGCCAACTCACCGCTGTTTTCCGGCACGTTGAACTCGAAATCGAGGGAATCATGGAAATCGTCCAGGCTGACGTTGGCAAGGCGATCGCTCGTTGCTGACCAGGCCTTACCGTCGGCAGAAGCGATTTCCGGCAAAATATCGCGACCGTCTTGATCGACCGCACTGACGGGCGCCATCGTCGCCCCGACCACGACTGGATTTCCACTGCTATCGGGGTAAGCGGCCTGATTTGCCGCATGTGTGACCTCGAGAACCTCCAGCTGATCGATGTAGTGTGTCTCCAGCATCTCGTTGCGAACGTCCAATTCAAAATAGCCGTCTTGCACATGCCTGAGACCAAGTTTGTCTATGTCCCGTGCCTGAAAGGACGGAGTAATGCTATAGGAGAAGAGTTCCGCGTCGGGAAGCGCTACCTCCGAGTCCACGCTGTAGACCGTCGGGCACGAACCGAAAAGCAAGAGTGCTGCGCCAACCCCTAGTGCGGCCCATCCGGCAGCGCTGACTGTCGATGCAGCGGCGGTTGCACCGGTACTTACCGGCGTCTGGAAACTCTCCATTGCAGCAACTTCGTCAAGCGCAATTTCGTCGATAAATCGATTATTCTCGAGCGCGATGTTGAACATCTCTCCCTTGCCGTGGACGCTGCCGTCATAAACGTTGACGCCCTCGGGAAACACCACTGTCGAGCCGTCGAACAAATGCGCCTTGACCGGGCTTGATATCTCGATCGGGGTTTCTGCAGAGACGTCGACCGGCACAACGTCAACTCTGTGTACGATGCAGGACGCAATTATTAGCGTTAGCACCAGAAAGATGCTGCATGCAATCAGCTTCTTGATCATCTCGCGCCCCTTGTTTCGATTATTGTTGGTT
>JBFEXY010000173.1:0-5555 GCA_041562415.1 Woeseiaceae bacterium | reverse complement strand
TCAGGCGTGCGCCACACGTACATCACGCTGCACGTCGGTGCGGGTACTTTTCAGGCGCTGCGCCACGAGCAAATCGCGGAGAATCGCCTCCATACGGAACGCGTGCAGGTGAGCGGGGCATGCTGCGAGGCGGTCCGGGAAACCCGTGCAGCCGGAGGCAGGGTAATCGCGGTTGGCACGACGGCCGTACGCGCGCTGGAGTGCGCGTCTGTGAGCGGCGAGATCGCGCCCTTCCAGGGCGAGACCGACCTCTTTATCCTGCCGGGCTACGAGTTCCGGAGCGTGGACGCGATGATTACGAATTTTCACTTGCCCCGATCATCGCTGCTCATGCTGGTGGCGGCGTTCGCAGGTCGCGAGCGTATATTGCGCGCTTACGAACATGCGGTGCGGTCGAAGTATCGGTTCTTCAGTTACGGCGATTCGATGTTTGTGACACCCGGGGCGGATGAATGAAGTTCGAAATCCTCAATCGCAGCGGGACCGCGCGTAACGGGCTACTCACGTTTCGACGCGGTTCGGTAAAGACACCTGCATTCATGCCCGTCGGAACCTACGGCACGGTCAAGAGCGTCACGCCCGAAGAGGTTGCCGCCGACGGTGCCGAGATCATCCTCGGCAATACCTTCCACCTGATGTTGCGGCCCGGCACGGCGGTCATCCGCAAGCACGGCGGGCTGCACGAATTCATGAACTGGCGTGGCCCGATCCTGACGGATTCGGGTGGCTTCCAGGTTTTCTCGCTGGCAAGCATGCGCAAGCTCACGGAACAAGGTGTGCGCTTCCAGTCGCCGGTCGACGGCGACGAAGTATTCCTGACGCCAGAGCTCTCCATGGAGGTGCAACACGACCTGGATGCCGACGTCACCATGATATTTGACGACTGCACACCGTATCCCGCGTCCGAGAGTGAGGCGCGGGAGTCGATGTTGCTGTCGCTGCGCTGGGCAGAACGTTGCCGCCGGCGCTTCGACGAACTCAAGGACGCCGAGCCCGACCGCGGCGAGGCGCTGTTCGGTATCGTGCAGGGAGGCATCTACGAGTCGCTCCGGGCGGAGTCGATGGCAGGACTCCGGGCGATCGGCTTTGATGGTTACGCCATCGGCGGACTCGCCGTCGGCGAACCCGAGGAAGAGCGGCTCGCAGTGCTGGATGCTCTCGCGCCCGGGATGCCCGATGACCAGCCGCGCTACCTGATGGGCGTCGGCACGCCGGTGGATATTGCCGAGGCCGTGCTGCGCGGCGTCGACATGTTCGATTGCGTGATTCCCACGCGTCATGCGCGCAACGGCCAGCTGTTCACGTCACGGGGTGTCGTGAAGTTTCGGCATGCCAGGTATGCCGACGATACATCGCCGCCCGACCCGGAATGCGGCTGCTACACGTGCAGGAATTACAGCCTGGCGTACCTGAGACACCTCGGCAAATGTGGCGAGATTCTCGGGCCACGCCTGGCAACGATGCATAATCTTTACTATTATCAGAAACTTATGAACGATCTTCGGGCGGCTATCGATGCGGGCACTTTGCCGTCTGTCGTGGCTACCCTGCGCGACGCGTACGCCTGAAACGCCATTTGGCTTGGCTTTCGCAATCGCGTCCCCACGTCTCGCGCTCTGTGCCATAATACCGCGCTGTTTTTTCGGGGTGCCGCAGGTACCTCGCAACGAGAAGAAATATCACCATGGACTTTTTTATCAAAAGCGCTTACGCGCAACAGGCAGCACCACAGGGAAGCCTCATCGATCTGTGGCCTCTCGTCGTCATTTTCATCGCGTTTTACTTCCTGTTGATCAGGCCTCAGCAGAAGAAGCAAAAAGCCCATACCGAGATGGTTGGCGCCCTGCAGGTCGGTGACGAAGTGATGACCGCCGGAGGGATCCTCGGGCGCATCACCGCTGTCAGCGACCACTACGCCGTTGTGCAGATTGCCGAAAACACCGAAATCAAGATCCAGAAGGCCAGCGTCTCGCAGGTAGTGCCCAAGGGCACCTTCGAAGAAGCCTGATCGGCAACGCGCGATTTCAATGAACAAGTATCCCGCCTGGCTCAACGTGCTGGTGCTCGTCATACTGGTGACAGGCATACTGCTGGCGCTTCCTAATCTTTACGGCAGCGCTCCGGCAATTCAGCTGGCCGATCGCCTCGGCGAGCCGGTTACCGAGACGCAGCTCGGCGAGTTCGTGAACACGCTGGGCGCTGAGGGCGTCGAGCCCGAGGCCGCCTATCTGAGAGATGACCGGGCGGTGTTGCGGTTCGGTTCACCCGAAGAGCAGACCACCGCGGGCGAGCGCCTGCGAGATCGCTACGGCCGTAATCTCAATATCGCGTTGACGCTGGCACCGAAGCTGCCGAAGTGGGTGCGCGGCCTGGGTCTCAACCCGATGAGCCTTGGGTTGGATCTTCGTGGCGGAGTCTACGTGCTGCTCGAAGTCGATATGGCGTCGGCGATCCAGAAACGCCTGGAGTCGTATCAACAGGATTTTGATGATCGCCTGCGCCAGGCACGGATTCGGCATCGTGTCGATCTCGACGGCAACATCATTATGGTTCGTGTTGCGGAAAGCGCGGATTACGACGCTGCGCGAGACATCGTGCGCGACGCCGATTCCGAAGTGCTGATCGACGATGGCGATGATGACAAGTCGTTCAGGGTGCGAATGTCCGAGACGCAGGTTCGCGCCCGCCAGGATTTTGCAATCGAGCAGAACATCACGACGCTAAGGAACCGCGTCGACGAACTCGGTGTGGCCGAACCGCTCGTGCAGCGGCAGGGTATTGACCGCATCGTCGTGCAGCTGCCCGGTGTGCAGGACCCGACGGAGCTGGACAAGATTCTGACGGCGACAGCGACAGTCGAATTTCGGCTCGTCGACCAGTCCGGCAACCAGCCCGGATCGCGACGTTACCCCGGTCGCGGAGCGGAGCCCGCACAGGTCCTGAAGCGCGAAGTCATCGCGTCCGGTGACGAGATTGTCAATGCGTCGGCCGGGTTCAGCGCCGAGGGACAGCCCGCCGTCAATATCACCCTGGACGCAGCCGGCGGCGAGCGCATGCTGGCCACGACCCGCGACAACCTCAACAAGCCGATGTCTACCGTGTTTATCGAGTGGCGTGAGGAAGAGATCACTCGCGGCGGCAACACCGAAACACGTCGCGTGAAGTCGGAAGAGATTATCAACACCGCAACCATCCGCGGCGTGTTCAAGAACAATTTCCAGATCACCGGTCTGAACCCTATCGAAGCCAGCGACCTTGCCAAGCTGCTGCGTGCGGGAGCGCTGGCGGCACCGGTGTACAAGGTCGATGATCGCACGATCGGCCCGACGCTGGGGCAGGACAATATCGACCGCGGGTTCCGGGCCATTCAGATCGGGTTCCTCGCGGTGATCGTCTTCATGGTCGTGTATTACCGCGTGTTCGGGCTCATCGCCAATGTCGCGTTGTTTTCGAACCTAATATTTATCGTCGCGGTGCTATCGTTGCTGGGTGCATCGCTAACCTTACCCGGCATAGCGGGGATCGTGCTCACCGTCGGCATGGCGGTGGACGCAAACGTACTTATCTTCGAGCGAATACGCGAAGAACTGGCGGCGGGTTCGTCGCCGCAGCAGGCCATTCATTCTGGCTACGACAAGGCGCTTTCATCGATCGCCGACGCGAATATAACGACGCTGATAGCCGCGATCGTACTGCTCGGTTTCGGAACCGGGCCGATCAAGGGATTTGCGATCACATTGATGATCGGCATCCTGACGTCGATGTTCACGGCAATTGTTGGCACCCGGACCATCGTCAACCTGGCATATGGCGGGCGTAAGCTCGAAAGCGTACCGGTTTAGGAAACGGCCATGCGATTTCTGAAGAAAACGACCACTATCGATTTCCTGAGCCTTTCGCGCCGGCGGGTCGCATTGTCGATCTCGGCAATACTCATCATTGCTTCGCTGGTGTCGCTCGGCATGCGTGGTATGAATTTCGGCATCGACTTCACGGGCGGCATCCTGCTCGAGCTGGGCTATACCCAAGATGCAGACATCGAGGGTATCCGCAACGAGCTGTTCGCAGCCGGATTCGAAGATGCGCAGGTGCAGCTGTTCGGCGCGGCAAACGATGTTCTGGTTCGCTTGCCGCCGCAGGAGGGTAGCGACCAGTCCGCTATCAGGGAGCAGCTGCAGGCGACGCTGACAGCTGGCGGTAAGGAGGTCGATCTTCGCCGCGTTGAAGCGGTCAGCCCCCAGGTTGGCAGTGAGCTCGCCGAGCAGGGCGGCCTGGCAATGATCATTGCGCTGCTTTTGATCTTTGCCTACGTAATGTTCCGTTTTCAGTGGAAATTCGCGGCGGGTGCCGTTGCGGCCCTCGTGCACGACGTGATTATCACGATCGGCTTCTTTTCGGTTTTCGGCCTGCCATTCGACCTTACCGTCGTGGCAGCTGTGCTTGCCGTGATCGGTTATTCACTCAACGACACGGTCGTGGCATTTGACCGGATCCGCGAGAACTTCTTCAAACTGCGCGGCGTGTCTGCCGAAGAGTCGATGAATACGTCCATCAACGAGATGCTGGCGCGCACCATCATCACGGGATTGACAACATTGCTCGTTCTCTTTGCCCTGCTCACGCTCGGTGGTGAGTCGATCGCGCCGTTTTCGATCGCATTGATTGTCGGCATCATCATCGGCACCTACTCGTCGATCTACACCGCCAGCGCGACCGCGCTGCTGCTCGGCGTCAATGCCCAGGACCTCATCGAGCCCGTCAAAGATCCCGAGCTGGTCGACGATCTTCCCTGACCCAAGCACCCCATAGTCCGGAAAGCGGCCGGAGGGCCGGGCGAGGCTGTTTCTCGACCGAAGTAAAGCGCAGCGCAGCGAGCCATGAGGGAGAGAAATGCCCATCCGGCCTGCTATTCGCGCGCCCAGGCGCGCTCCTACAGGTCAGGCGAGGATGGCTTTGATCTCGGAGGCGCAGAGCTTGGCGAGGCCCGCATAGATCTTCGGCGTGCCGGTGAGGATGTGGCCGGTTTCGAGGTAATTCTCACTGCCGTCGAGGCCGCTGACGATGCCGCCCGCCTCGCGAATGATCAGGCCGCCCGCTGCAAGGTCCCAGGCCGCCAGGCCTGTTTCCCAGAAGCCGTCGAGTCGGCCGGCGGCGACGTAACAAAGATCGAGAGCGGCGGCGCCGGGGCGCCGTACGCCGGACGTGTTCTTAAGTATCTTGCCGAGCATCGCGAGGTAGGGCTCCATCTCGTAGTCGGCATGGCGGAACGGGAAGCCGGTGCCGATCAGCGCGCGCTCGAGATTGTTCTGCCCGCTGACACGGATGCGACGGCCGTCAAGCTGGGCGCCGGCTCCACGAGACGCCGTGAAGAGTTCCTGGTGAACAGGGTCGTAAATCACGCCGTGCTCCATGCGGCCACTGACCTGCACGCCGATGGATACCGCGAATACCGGGAAGCGGTGCAGGAAGTTCGTGGTGCCGTCGAGAGGGTCGATGATCCAGACGGTGTCCGAGTCGCCGCTCGCGCCGGATTCCTCGGCGAGGATGGCGTGATC
>JBFEXY010000172.1:0-5560 GCA_041562415.1 Woeseiaceae bacterium | reverse complement strand
CGTCCAGCGTCAGGCAGTAAGTGAGAATCCCCTTCGAATAGAGCTCCTCGACCGCTTTTTTGGTGTCGTGGCGCAGGTGTTGCGGGTCACGCTCGTCGATGTCCGCCGGCTCACCATCCGTCACCAGCAACAACAGCTTGCGACGTTCCGGCTGTGCCAGCAGGTGGTGACCGGCATGGCGCATAGCCGCACCCATGCGCGTGGACAGCCCGCCTTTCATCCCGTCCAGCCTCGCTTTGACCTCGTGGTCGAACTTCTGGTGGAAGTCCTTGAATCGATAGTAGTGCACGTCGTGGCGTCCTTCGGACGCGAAACCGTGCACTGCAAACGGGTCGCCGATGCCGTTAATTGCGGTACAGACGAGGGTCGCCGCCTCCCGGGTCAATTCCAGCACGGATTTGTCGGAGCCCTCGATCGTCTCATTCGTGGACTCCGAGAGATCGAGCAATACCGTTACGGCGAGGTCGCGACTCTTGATGACGTTGCGCATCGTGATGCGTGAATCCGGCTGCATGCCCAAGCGAATCGCGATCATGGCGTCGACGGCCGCGTTGATATCGATCTCATCGCCGTCTTCGAGGTTGCGCTCACGCTGCACGCCCTGCGGCGACAGCCTGTCGATGATGTGCCGGATCTTGTGGGCGATTGGCTTGTATTCGGTGAGTATGCGCTCGATCTCGCCGGCATCGCCCTTGCTTGCACGACGCTCGTAGACCGTCGCCCAGTCGGGGCGGTAAAGCTGCACCTGGTGGTCCCATTCCTGGTAGTGATAGGGCGCTGATATCGGTTCCTTGCCCCACATGTCGTTGTAGCTCTGTCTGGCTTCGCCAGCATCTTCGTAAGGCATGAACTCGCTAGCGCATACCCACACCTCCTGGGCGTCATCCCCGGCGAGCTCACAGTCCACCTCGTTGGCCATCTCCACGGCACTGACGTATTTGCGAACCTGGCGCTGCCAGGAGGGAATGTACTCAGCGCCCTGGCTTTCCCAGTCGTACGGCTCGAATGCCCAGACGATGCGATTGTCGTCGCGATGCGGTATGCGGATGGATTCCAGGATCCGGAGGCTGGGCACCTCCTTGCGCTCAGCCAACCGCTCGAAGAGCTCCATGCCCAGGTCGCGCGAGAAGGCGTTGTCATCCCGCCGCGCTTCGATCTCGGCGTGAAACCGGGTGGCGATGCGATCAAGTCCGGCGTCATTGATGTGCAGCTTGTCGTCGTTGAGACAGTGCGCCAAGCGCTCCAGCAGCGGGATGCTCGGATGTTCTGTTGCGCCAGCATGATCGATGGCCAGTAATCTGCCCCAGAGCTTCTTGAGCCCCGGAAACGCCTGTGCGGCCCGGTACTCCACGCGGGCATCTTCGAACAGTCCGATGATGAACATCTGCGCGGGACTCAATCCCTCGCCGGGGATCGCGGCCGCTGTGTAACAGAGGTGTGCCGCAAGGTGTGCCGACTGGGCCCGGTAGAGCTCCAGCCCGGAAACGCCGCCGACAGCATCCACCGCGTCGGGCAGGTGAATGACGTGGTTCTCGCAGTAGGGCTTGAAGCCCTCATGGTCGGCTGCCGCAGGACGCAGGAAGAAATCCCGCCCCCAGAGTGCTCTGAGATAGAAGTTGAGTTTGCGTTGTGTGTCGACAAACAGCGTGCCGCGACGTTCCTGCTGCAGCATCTTCCTGCTATCGGCGCTCTCGAGGTTGAAGTACCTGACCAGGTTATCGAGGTCACGCCGATACGCATCGGCACCAAAGTTGGCCCAGCGCCGCAGGCCGGACAGGGTGAGCATGGAGAGCAGCTGGTCGATATTGCCGAGCATCGGACGCAGGCCACGCGAAGCCTTTGCGGAGAGCTGGTGGATGAGCGTCAGGTAACCACGAAGCAACTCCGGGTCGCCGAGGCGACGTGCCGCAGTCGGCAGGCTGGCAAACAGCAACGCAATGACCTGGCCGGACGTCATCGAGGAGAGCTTCATCGCGGCTTCGAGACAGTCCCGGATCACGTCCTCGCCGCACTCCTGGACGACTGCAGGCATCTCTTCGAGGTAAGACAGCACGACGTCGTGACCGCGGCCAAGATTGCAGAGTCCCCTGGCACCTTCCATGTAATCGTGCAGGCCCGCCGGCGACATGACGCGCGCAGCGTCGTGGAAGGTGGCCTCCAGTGTGTCGGCAACCTCCGGGGCGACCTTTTCCAGGCATGCGGCGTAGTCTTCGAGTTTGATGGTCATCGCCTGACTCCAGGTGTCAGAGTAAGACGCGTCTCATCAGCTGACGAAAAACGTCGCTACGGCCGCTTCCAGGGTCTCCCGCATGTCGGGATCGTCCGTTAAAGGCGTCACCAGGGTCATGTGACATGCGGCCAGGGGCTCGATGCCCTCGCTGATCATCTGGCCGGCGTAAACCAGGAGGCGAGTGGAGATACCTTCGTCGAGACCGTGGCCCTTGAGATTGCGGCTCCGGTGCCCGATTTGGACGAGCTTGGCCGCCGTTTCGGTATCGATGCCTGATTCCTGAGCGACGATTTCCACTTCCAGTGCCTCGGTCGGGTAGTCGAAGTCCAGCGCGGCAAAGCGCTGCTTGGTCGACTGTTTCAGGTCCTTCATCAGGCTCTGGTAGCCCGGGTTGTAGGAAATCACCAGCTGGAAATCGGGATGCGCTTCGATCAGCTCGCCCTTCTTGTCGAGGGGCAGGTTGCGGCGGTGGTCGGTGAGGGGATGAATGACCACAGTCGTGTCCTGACGCGCCTCGACCACTTCGTCCAGGTAGCAGATGGCGCCGATGCGTGCTGCCGTGGTCAGCGGCCCGTCCTGCCACTTGGTGCCGTCCTTGTCGAGCAGGTAACGGCCGACCAGGTCCGAGGCGGTCATGTCTTCGTTACAAGCCACGGTGATGAGTGGCTTGTCGAGCTTGTAGGCCATATGTTCGACGAAGCGGGACTTGCCGCAGCCCGTCGGCCCTTTCAGCATCACCGGCATACGACGCGCGTAGGCGGCATCATACAGACTCTCTTCGTCGGCAACGGTCTTGTAGTAAGGCCGCTTCCTGACCCTGTACTGGTCTGCTATGTCGTTGCCATCACCCGGTTTTCTCAGCACTTCCATTTAGACAGGTGTTCCCCGGTAGATAACCATCTCCGCGCCCTTGGACTGCGCGTAATTATCGAAGCCGATGAGACGCACGTGGTTGTCCGGGTGAGCCCGGTGGCACGCTGCGGCTTCGGCGAGCACGCGGTCAACATCGGTCTCGCCGAACATCGGCAGCTTCCACATGTACCAGTAGTAGCCGAAGGCGTTTTTCGGCTCGGTATGCTCGATGGCCGGGTTCCAGCCCTTGGAGATGATGTACTCCACCTGCTTGCGGATGGCCGCGGCATCCATGGTCGGTAAGTAGGAAAAGGTCTCGAACTTGCGCGACGACGTGTCGCTCAGGCTCGACTTGTAATCTTGAACATCTGACATCTTGGTTTCCTCGTAGTCTGCCTGGCTCGTTTAGCGGTGAACGACATCCAGCTTGTCGACGGTATCGAACTCGAACTTGATCTCCTTCCAGGTTTCCATGGCCATCTTGAGCTCGGGGCTGTGCCTGGCCGCCTCCGTAAGGATTTCCTTGCCTTCTTTCTCGAGCTCCCGTCCTTCGTTGCGAGCCTTGACGCAGGCTTCGAGCGAGACGCGGTTAGCTGCAGCGCCGGCAGCGTTGCCCCACGGGTGGCCGAGCGTGCCGCCGCCGAACTGCAGGACGGAATCATCACCGAAGATGGAAACCAGTGCGGGCATGTGCCAGACGTGGATGCCGCCCGACGCGACCGGCATGACGCCGGGCATCGAACCCCAGTCCTGGTCAAACATGATGCCGCGGGTACGATCTTCCTTGATGTAACTGTCGCGCATCAGGTCGATCCAGCCGAGCGTCGCTTCGCGATCGCCTTCCAGTTTGCCGACCACGGTGCCGGAGTGCAGGTGATCGCCACCCGACAGTCGCAGCATCTTGGTGAGTACGCGGAAGTGGATACCGTGGTTCGGGTTGCGATCGAGCACGGCATGCATGGCGCGGTGGATGTGCAGCAATAAGCCGTTATCGCGACACCAGTTTGCAAGGCCGGTGTTGGCCGTAAAGCCGCCGGTCAGGTAGTCGTGCATAATGATCGGCGCGCCGAGTTCCTTGGCGTATTCCGCGCGCTTGTACATTTCCTCCGGTGTCGGCGCCGTCACGTTCAGGTAATGACCCTTGCGCTCGCCGGTTTCGGCTTCAGCCTTGTGGAGAGCCTCCATGACGAAATCGAAACGCTGCTTCCAGCGCATGAACGGCTGGGAATTCACGTTCTCATCGTCCTTGGAGAAATCGAGGCCGCCGCGCAGCACTTCGTACACGGCCCGGCCGTAGTTCTTGGCGGAGAGGCCGAGCTTCGGCTTGATCGTGCAGCCCAGCAGCGGGCGGCCGTACTTGTTCATGATGTCGCGTTCGACCTGGATGCCGTGTGGTGGGCCGCCACAGGTCATCACGTAAGCACGCGGCACACGGACGTCCTCCAGGCGCAGCGCTCGCACCGCCTTGAAGCCGAACACGTTGCCGACCAGCGAGGTCAGGATGTTGACGACCGAACCTTCCTCGAACAGGTCGATGGGGTAGGCGATGAAGGCATAAAAGGCCTCATCATTGCCCGGCACGTCCTCGATCGCGTAGGCACGGCCTTTGTAGTACTCGAGGTCCGTGAGCAGGTCGGTCCATACCGTGGTCCAGGTGCCCGTCGACGATTCCGCGGCCACGGCGGCAGCAGCTTCCTCCCGCGGCACGCCTTCCTGCGGGATGACCTTGAAACAGGCCAGGAAATCGGTGTCTTTGGGCGAGTAATCGGGCATCCAGTACATTTCCCGGTACTCTTTCACCCCTGCTTGATAGTTTTTCGCCATTGTCGGTTGCTCCTGGTGCTCTTCCGGAGGTTATGGTCTGAGCGAAAATATAGTTGACAGGAGTAATAACGTATAGTTAATTGTATTTATGTAGATCATTTACTAAAGTAAATGTCCTATGTTCCACGCAACCCTTCAGCAACTTCGCCTATTTGCCGCCGTCGCGGAGCACAAGAGCGTCACACGTGCCGCCGAAGAGGTGCACCTCACGCAGCCCGCCGTATCGATCCAGGTCAAGCGCCTGGAGGCCAAGGTCGGCATGCCCCTTATCGAGCACATCGGCAAGGAGTTGCACCTGACGGTGGCCGGCGAGGAGGTTTTCGACGCTGCCAAAGATGTACTGGAGCGGCTGAGTGACCTCGAAACCACCCTCAATGACCAGCGTGGCGAAGTCTCCGGTCCACTGAATATTCACGTCGTGAGTTCCGGCAAGTATTTCATGCCGCATCTCCTCGGCAGCTTTGTGCGCCGCTATCCGAAAGTCGAGCCACGACTGGAGATCACCAATCGCGCCAGTCTGCTCTCGAGCCTGGCCAAGAACCAGAGCGACCTCTACATCATGGGGCAACCCCCTGAAGGCGTGTCCGTCGTCGAGTATCCGTTCCTCGAGAACATCCTCGTCGTCGTCGCAAGGCCCGATCATCCTCTTGCCGG